>JANPNG010000160.1:0-1932 GCA_031427355.1 Hylemonella sp. | reverse complement strand
ATGGGGCATGCAGGCGTTTGACACTTTTGGCGTGGTGCCGCCGGGTTTTGGCATCGTGCACCAGGTGAATCTGGAGTTTTTGGCACGCGGCGTGCACCGCCGTGCCGACGGCGTTTGCTACCCCGACACGCTGGTGGGCACGGACAGCCACACCACCATGATCAACGGTCTGGGCGTGGTGGGCTGGGGCGTGGGTGGCATTGAGGCCGAGGCCGCCATGCTGGGCCAGCCGGTGTACTTTCTCACGCCCGATGTGGTGGGGTTTGAGCTGACCGGCCGCCTGCGCGAGGGCGTGACCGCGACCGACTTGGTGCTGACCGTGACGGAGATTTTGCGACGCCACAAGGTGGTGGGCAAATTTGTCGAATTTTTTGGAGAAGGCACCCGCAGTCTGGCCCTGCCCGACCGCGCCACCATTGCCAACATGGCACCGGAGTACGGGGCCACGATGGGCTTCTTCCCCGTGGATGAAAAGACCCTGGATTACTTCAAAGGCACCGGCCGAACGGCTGAAGAAATTGCTTCCTTCGAGGCTTACTTCAAAGCCCAAGGCCTGTTTGGCGTGCCCGGCTCAGGTGATGTTGACTACTCACAAGTCGTCACGCTGAACCTGGGCACGGTCAGCCCCAGTCTCGCGGGCCCCAAGCGGCCTCAAGACCGGATCGAGCTGGGTCAGATGGCCGCTCAGTTCAAAACGCTATTCAGCAAGCCCAATGCCGAAAACGGCTTCAACCAGCCTGCGCAGCGCCTGATGCAGCGCTTCCCCGTGGATTGCGGCCAGGGCGGGCCGACATCCGAGGCCCCGGCAACGTCGCCGGGAGCCGCTCGAAATGTCGGGGAGATGGTCGGCAACCGCCCCACATTGGCCACGGCGCGGGCCCTGGGGGGGGAACTTGAGTCGGTGTGCAGCATCAGTTCGAGTGACATCAGCATCGGCCATGGCGACATCCTGATCGCGGCCATCACCAGTTGCACCAACACCTCCAACCCCAGCGTCTTGCTGGCGGCGGGTTTGCTCGCCAAGAAGGCGGTGAAAGCAGGTCTCAAGGTGCAGCCACACATCAAGACCTCGCTGGCACCGGGTTCGCGCATCGTGACGCAGTACCTGACGCAAACCGGCTTGCTGCCTTACCTGGAACAACTCGGTTTTTCTCTGGCCGGTTACGGCTGCACCACCTGCATCGGCAACTCGGGCGACCTCAGCCCCGAACTCAACGAGGTGATTACGAAAAATGACCTGATCTGCGCCGCCGTGCTCTCGGGCAATCGCAACTTCGAGGCCCGCATCCACCCCCGGCTCAAGGCCAACTTTCTGGCCAGCCCGCCGCTGGTGGTGGCCTACGCGATTGCAGGCACGGTGCTGCGCGACCTGATGACCGAGCCGGTCGGCCAGGGCACGGGCGGGCGTGACGTGTACTTGGGCGACATCTGGCCCAGCAGCGACGAGATTGCCGCGCTCATGAAGTTCGCGATGAACGGCCCGGCCTTCCGCGAGAACTACGCCAAGCTCAAGACCGATCCAGGCGAGCTATGGGGGGCCATCCAAGGCGTGAATGGCAAAAGCTACACCTGGTCGACCAGCAGCTACATTGCCGAGCCGCCCTACTTTGAGAATTTCTCAATAGATGCCACTGGCCAAGAACCGCTCGCCCTGAGCTTGTCGAAGGGCTTCGACAAGCTCAGCCCGAACGGTGTCGGCGCTGCGCCACCTATCCAGGTGCAAGGCGCGCGCCTCATGGCCCTGTTTGGCGACTCCATCACCACCGACCACATCTCGCCAGCGGGAGCGATTGACGAACACTCGCCCGCCGGTCAGTGGCTGATCGCCCGTGGCGTGAGACTAGCGGACTTCAACTCCTACGGTGCGCGGCGCGGCCACCATGAGGTCATGATGCGCGGCACGTTTGCCAATGTGCGCATCAAAAACCTCAT
>JANPNG010000159.1:0-20289 GCA_031427355.1 Hylemonella sp. | reverse complement strand
GCCCAGGTCGCCCTGTGCGTTGTCCATCAAGCCCGACTTCATGGTGGCTTCGCGCATGCTCTTGAGCAGCTCGCGCATGAACAGGGCTTCAAACTGTTTGGCGGTTTCCTTGATGGCGGCAGGGGTGTTTTGACCGGCTTGTAGCTTCAGGCTGTTGAGCGTGCGAGCGTCTGCCGCCAGCGCGTTGCTGCTGGGTGATGCAGTGGCTGACAGCGGATTCAGGCTCATGTCAAATCACCTCCAACTCCGCGTTCAGCGCACCCGCCGCCTTGATGGCTTGCAGGATGGCCAGCAGGTCTTGCGGCGTGGCACCCAGTGCGTTCAAGGCGCGCACGACATCGGCCAGCAGCGGGGAAGCGGGCACCTGGATCAGGATGCCGGGCTCCTGCTTGATCTGGATGCTGGCCTTCTCTGTCACCACCGTTTGCCCGTTGGACATCGGGCCGGGCTGGCTGATGATGGGGGTGGAGCTGATGCTGACCGACAGGTTGCCGTGGGCAATGGCGCAGGGCCCGAGCGTGACTGCCTGGTTCAGAACGATGGAGCCAGTGCGCGAGTTGATGACGACCTTGGCCGAAGGGATGGAGGCCGTTAGGGGAATCTCCTCCATCTCCGCAATGAAGGCAATGCGGGCGTTGGATTCCGTGGGTGCTTGCACATCCACTGTCCGTCCATCAAGCGCGCGGGCGGAACCTGGTCCGAAGCGGGCATTGACGGCCTCGGCCACGCGCCGTGCGGTTTGAAAGTCAGAAGCTTCCAGGCCGAGCTTGATGCTGGGGCCCTCCAGCAAGGGCGTGGGCACGGTGCGCTCAATTTGCGCACCATTGGGCACACGCCCGGCGCTCAGGTGGTTGATCTGCACCTTGGAGCCGCCCGCCGCCGCCCCGGCCCCGGCCACGATCAGATTGCCCTGGGCCAGTGCATAAATTTCACCGTCTGCACCCTTGAGCGGCGTGGTGATCAGCATGCCGCCCTTAAGAGATTTGGCGTTACCCAGGGAGGACACGTTCACGTCCATCATCTGGCCAGGCCGGGCAAAGGGGGGAAGCTGCGCGGTGACCAACACGGCGGCCACGTTTTTAATTTGCAGCTTGGCCAGTGAATCGGCTGGCAACGTGATGCCCAACTGCTGTAGATAGTTGCTCAGGCTTTGCGAGGTGTAGGGCATTTGCGTGGTCTGGTCGCCTGTGCCGTCCAGACCAATAACCAGGCCAAAGCCGGTCAAGGGGTTGCTGCGCACCCCTTCAATCGACGCCACCTCCTTGATGCGACTGGCCAGGACCGCACACGGCAACAGCAAGCTGCTCATCAGCAGGCCGCTCAGCAGAAGGTGCAATTGTTTTTTCATGGCAAGGGGCTCAAGAACTCACGCAAGCGGTCGATAAAGATAGGGTCAGGTCAACTCATTCTGAGCGATTTTAAAAAGGCAAAAAGCTGAAAAAGAAACGCGTTAACCAGCCAACTGTTTGCGCTTCATTGGTGGCGCCACGCCCTTTGGATTCGACGCGCACATTGGCCACCTGACTGGAGCTCACAATACTGCCTGGCAGGATCACGCGCGGGTCCACCGTGCCCGAAAAACGCAGCACATCCACGTTCTGGTTCACGCCGATTTGTTTTTCACCAATCACCACCAAATGCCCGTTAGGCAAGACCTCGGACACGGTGGCGGTGATGGAGCCTGAGAAAGTGTTGGCGCTTTCAGTGCCGCCCTTGCCTGCAAAGTCGCTGGCCGAGTTGGCCCCCAAGGTGGCCCGGTTTTGCGTTTCAGACGGGAATGAGAGGCCGGGGAAGGCCGTCAGCCCACCGGCCAGGCTGCTGGTGCGGTTGGCGGTGGAGGTGGACTTCTGGCTGGCCGTGACGTTCTCCACAATCTGAATGGTCAGGGTGTCGCCCACCAACCGGGCGCGCCGGTCTTCAAAGCCGGGCCGGTAGCCCACGGTTTGAAACAGGCTGCCGGTGATGGGCCGCAGCCCTGTTGCCGGTGTGGACGGTAGCAGTGCTGTCGTGGTCGGCTTGGGCTCGGCGAAATCGACCTTGACAGTTTGCGACAGCGACGCGCAGCCGCTGACCAGCAGCGTCAGACCCATGGCGCTCAGAATGGGGAGCCAGGAGCGTGCGGTGGCCATCACAGTTGCCCCAGCTTTTGCAGCATCTGGTCCGAGGTTTGGATCGCCTTGGAGTTCATCTCGTAAGCGCGTTGGGTCTGGATCATGGTGACCAACTCCTGCACCACGTTGACGTTGGACGTCTCCACATAGCCCTGCATCAGCGAGCCCATGCCGTTGGCTCCCGGCGTGCCCGCTTGGGGCTGGCCCGAGGCGGGGCTTTCCGCATACAGGTTTCCCCCGCGTGGGTCCAGGCCCGCCGGGTTGACGAAGTTGGCCAGGGCAATCGTGCCAATGGGTTGCGGTGCCACGTTGCCGGGGATCATGGCGGTGACCGTGCCGTTGGCTGCAATGCTGACGCCGGTGGCATTGGCGGGCACGGTCACGCCATTGGCCACCGGATGGCCGGTGGCGGTGACGAGCCGACCCTGCGCGTCGATCTGGAAAGAGCCGTCCCGCGTGTAGTTGAGCGTGCCGTCGGGCATGGTGATCTGGAAGAAACCATTGCCCTGGATGGCCACGTCCATCGCGTTGCTGGACTGCTGCACATTGCCCTGCGCAAATGAGCGGCTGGTGGCCACGGTGCGCACGCCCAGACCCACCTGCAAACCGGTGGGCAATTGCGATTGCTCCGAGCTGCTGGAGCCCACTTGCCGCAGGTTCTGGTACATCAGGTCTTCAAACACGGCATGGGCGCGCTTGAAGCCGGTGGTGGAGACGTTGGCCAGGTTGTTGGAGATGACGTCCAGTTGGGTTTGCTGGGCTTCCATCCCGGTTTTTGAGATCCACAGTGAGTTGATCATGATGCATCCTTTTTGTCTTTAGCCTTGCAGGTTCAGCAACTGCGAGGCTGATTTGTCATTGGTCTCGGCGTTTTGCAGCAGGCGCATTTGCACCTCAAACTGGCGCGCGGTCTGGATCATGCCCACCATGGCCTCCACCGCGTTCACGTTGGAGCCTTCCAGCACGCCCGTGGACAGGCGAGCCGTGGCGCTGCCCGGCAGCGGGTCGCCCGATGCGGCTCGGAACAGACCGTCTGTGCCGCGTTTGAGCGGGTCTTGCGCATCAGGCGTGACCATCTTTAACTTCCCCACATTGGCGGCGGGCTGGTTGCCGGTCTTGGCGCTGAGCGTGCCGTCTGAGCCCAAGCTGACGCTGGCCCCCAACGGCAAGGTGATGGGCGCACCACCGTCTGAGAGCACGGTCAAACCATTGCCCGTCATCAGCGTGCCCTGGGGCGAAATTTCAAATGCGCCGTTGCGGGTGTAGGCCTCGGTGCCGTCCAAGCCTTGCACGGCAAACCAGCTATTGCCCTGGGCCATGGCGTCCAAGTCGCGCCCTGTGCGCTGCGCTGGGCCAGCGGTGTCCAAATGGCCCGCTGTGGCTTCGAGTGCGAACACCCGCGTGGCTAGGCCTTCGCCTTGCAAGGGCACGGCACGAAAAGTGGACAGCTCGGCCCGAAACCCGTTGGTCGAAACATTGGCCAGGTTGTTGGCCAGCACGGCCTGCCTGTGGGTGGCCGCGCTGGCCCCGGTCATGGCGGTGTAGATGAGGCGGTCCATGGTGGATCTTGCTCAGTTGAAATTGGCGCGACGCAAATCAACGCAGATTGACCAGGGTCTGCAAGACCTGATCCTGAGTCTTGATGGTCTGCGCACTGGCTTGGTAGGCGCGTTGCGCGGTCATCATGTTGACGAGCTCGGCAGTCAGGTCGATGTTGGCGTCCTCCAGTGCACCCGATTGAGTGGAGCCGAACTTGCCTTGCCCGGGCTGCCCTTGAATGGGTTGCCCTGAAGCGTAGGTTTCAACCCAGTTGCCACCATCGATTTGCGCCAGGCCCTGCATATTGCGAAAGTCCGCCAGGGCCAACATGCCGCTGGACTGGGTTTGACCGTTGGAGTAGCTGGTGGTGATGACCCCACTGTTGCCGATCTTGAAGCTGGTCAGCGAGCCTGGGGGGTAGCCATCCTGGGTGAGGTTGGAGACACTGAAGCTGGCACCGTACTGCGTGGCCTTGCTCAGGTCCACGGTGATGGGGAAGGCGGGGACGGTGCTCGGCGTAGGCGGGGTCAAGGTCATAGCCAAAGGGCTGCCGCTCGTCAACTGTCCCGAAGCATTGAAGACCAGCGAACCGACCGAAGCACCTGTCAGAGAGCCATAGACGTCCCATTGGTCGGTTCCGGCGGTGGTGGGTGTGACGTGCTTGAAATAAAGACTGACGGGCACGTTGACGCCTTGCGAATCGTAGGCGGTGAGCGCGGTGCCATAGGTGGACAAGGGGGTGGGCGGCGCTACGGTGGCGGCAATCGGGGCACGCGCATCCAAATTGATCTCTGCCATGATGCTCGCGGTTTGTTTAGCCGCAATCGGCGCACTGGTGGGCAGTTTCAGGGGGCTGGCTGTGACGCTGGTGGGCACGCCGGCAGTCGTGGTCTGGTAGCCCAGGACCTTTCCACCCGAGTTGCTCACGATATTGCCCTGATTGTCGAGCTTGAATTGTCCTGAGCGTGAGTAGGCCGTTGTCCCGTCCGGCATCTGTAGTTGAAAAAATCCACTGCCATTGATGGCCACATCCAGATCATTGCCCGTGATCGTGATATTGCCCTGGGTGAAGGATTGTGAAACAGTTGCCACGGACACGCCGATGCCATCGTTGTTGCCCCCACCTTTTCCCAGCGTGGCAGCCACTACTTCAGAAAATTCCACGCGTGAGGCTTTCATGCCCACGGTGTTGGCGTTGGCGATGTTGTTGCCAATCACATCCAGATTGCGGCTGGCAGCGGCCAGACCAGAAAGACCCGATTGAGCTGACATGATGTTTTCCTTGATAGTGACAGGGTTAGAGAATGGCGGCGATGTCGGTGTAGCCCACCGATTTGCCGCTCTGGAGTTGGATGGACAGGGCGCCGTTGACAGCCCCCACCGACATGACTTTTTCACGAACCAGTGAGGTGCTGACCACCGCTTGGGTGCCCTGGGTTGCTGTGACGCGGTAGCTGACCTGACCAGCGCCCTGGTAGCTGCTGGCGTTCCAGTCGAAGTTGTGGCGTCCCTGTGCGAGCGCGCCCATGTTGACGCTGTCAAGCACTTGCCCGCTGGGGGCCAAAATTTCCAGCTGGACTTTGTCTGCCGCACCGGCCAGATCAAACGCCCCACCGGCCAGACCGGTCGAGGCGTTGGCACTGAGGGTGGACCCGGCCGTGAGCACCTCTTGACCCACCATACTGCTGCCTTGCAAAACCTGCATGGCGCTGAATTGGGCGGACATGCCGGTGAGCGTTTGGTTCAGTTGCTGAATACCGTTGACGGTGTTGATCTGCGCCATCTGGCTCGTCATCTGCGCGTTGTCCATCGGATTCATGGGGTCCTGGTTATGGATCTGTGCCACCAGTAGCTTGAGAAACCGGTCCTGCATGGCGGCTGCGTCGGTGGCCTTCGCATCGCTGGGGGAAGACGTGGTGGATGTGTTGGCGCTGGCCGCGAGTGCGGCGCTTGCGGTGTTGGTGGTGTTGCCGGTGGCGGTGGCGGTGATCATGGCGTGTGCTTTCTGAGTTATTGCCCGATTTGCAGGGTCTTGAGCAAGAGGGTTTTGGCCGTGTTCATGACCTCGACGTTGTTCTGGTACGAGCGAGACGCCGAGATCATGTTGACCATCTCTTCCACCGGGTTCACGTTGGAGTGCGTGACGTAGCCCTCGGCATCCGATGAAGGGTGGTTGGGGTCGTGCACTCGGCGTCCCGGCTCCTGGTTTTCCTGAATGGTTTTGACCTTGACACCGGCGGAAGCGTCAGCGCCCATCAGCACCGTCTCAAACACCAACTGCTTGCCTTTGTAGGCCTTGCCATCTGGCCCTGCCACGGCGTCGGCATTGGCCAAGTTGCTGGCCACCACGTTGAGGCGTTGCGACTGCGCGCTGATGGCACTGCCCGATACACTGAAAATTGAAAACATGGACATGGTTGGCTCCGATGGATGGAATCAAAACCTCATTGGCCCTGGATGGCACTCAGCAAGGTTTTGGACTGGCTGTTGATAAAGCGCAGCGTGGATTCGTAGCGCACGGCGTTGTCGACAAATTTGCTGCGTTCGCGGTCCAGGTCAACGCTGTTGCCATCCATGCTGGGTTGGGTGGGTGTGGTGTAGGCCAGTCGCTGTGCGCCACCCAGTTCGCCTGACGACGTGCCCAAAGGAATGTGCTTGGTGTGCGCGAGGTGACTTGAGTTGGATGGGCTGGCTGTTGTCGTCGACAGGCCGCTGCTGCCAGCCGCTTGTGCCATGGCCTCCTGGAAATTCAGCTCGCGCGCGGCGTAGCCGGGTGTGTCCGCGTTGGCAATGTTGCTGGCGATAACGCGCTGGCGTTCAGCGCGCACCACCAGGGCTTTGGCTTGAAAGTCCAGTGCGCTGTTCATTTGTGCAAACATGAATCACCTCAACTTCTGGTTTGCAAGCCGTGAGCGAGTGTCAAAGCTTCAAACGTTCGGTCAGTATGGGGAAAACTTGAAGGCATGAGGCGGGAAATTGCAGGACGTTTCCCCCGCATTTGAGGGGCTTGTGGGTGGGCGTGCTGCGTATAGTGGCTTGTATGAAAAGCGCTCTACACACTGTGCGTACAAGGCTGCTACTGTTGGGCGCCTTGTGCACTCTTTCCACTGGCGTGCAAGCACAAACCGTGGGCGAGGCGGATCTTTTGGCGCTCACCCGGCGCTGGCTGGTGCAGGCCGTGGCGGGCGCGCAGGCGTCCGGCAGTGTCCCCTTGCGCATTGAGATCAACCTGGGTGCGCTGGACGCGCGCTTGCGCTTGGCCCCCTGCGCACAGCCTCAGCCTTACACCCCGCCAGGCTCCCGCCTGTGGGGCAACACACGGGTCGGCTTGCGTTGCGTGGACGGCCTGAGCAAATGGAATGTTTTTCTGCCCGTCACCATTCGGGCTTGGGGGCCTGCCTGGGTGATGCGCAAGGACGTGGGCCCTGGTGCCGTGCTACTGGAGTCTGATGTGATGCAAAGTCAGGTGGATTGGGCCGAAGACGCCAGCCCCATCATGGCGGAGCCGAGCGCTTGGGTCGGGCAGGTTGCCACCCGCGCTTTGAGCACGGGGCAGGCCTTGCGCCAAAACCTGGTGCGGCCCGCCCAGGTCTTTCAGGCCGGGGCGCAGGTTCGAGTCTTGGCCCAAGGCTCGGGCTTTCAGATCAGCGCCGATGGGCAGGCACTGTCACCCGGTGTGGTGGGTCAGCAAGCCAGGGTCAGGATGGACAATGGGCGGGTCATGTCGGGAATGGTCCTGGACGCCCGTACCGTGCAGGTTGACATGTAGTGGGTCAGATATAGCCGGTCCTCATCGTTCGCTCAAGCCCATGCGCTAAAGTAAACGACGAAGGTGCCGATAGTGTTGGTACGAGGGCTTCAAGTCCCCGTGTTTTGGAGTACGTGATGAAAATAGGTCAAGCAACGGATTACTCAGTCGCATCAAAGCTGCCAACAGCATCATCGCCGTCAGATTCCGCCAAGCTGGATCATGAAACACGCGCGCTAGCGGCTGCGACCCCCAGTGCGGCAGGCGTAGCCGTCACGGTTTCAAAGGAGGCACGCGCCATGAAACAAGTCCATCGCAGTGATGCGCCAGAAATCGACATGGCCAAGGTGAATGCGGTTCGCACTGCCATCGAACAGGGAACTTATGTGGTGAACCCAGCGGCCATTGCCGACAAACTTTTGACCAATGCGCAGGAGATGTTGGAAAAAACCGTGCGTTGAAAAATCTCTTGTCGGAGTGCCTCGCTCATGTCGCCCTCAGAATTTGAAAACCTGCTCTCTCAAGTTGAGAAAAGCTGCCAGGCCGTTGGCGATGCGGTGAGCCATGGAGGCCCTGAAGACGTCGCTTGTGCAAGTGGCAAGCTGCAAGGGTTGGCGGTGAGTATTTCCCAGCTTCTGAGCGCTTACCCCGCTGAAGCGATTGCAGCGCAAAAATGCCGGACCCGCCTCAAGCAAATGTCTGACAGCCTGTCCTTGCAAAGAGAGCAGTTGATCCGACGGGCCGCCGTGAACGAGCGCGCCTTGAACACCATGGTGCCTGCCACTCAAGAGTCAAGCTACGCACTAGCAGCCGGTCTTTATGGCGGCACAGCGCGCCAAAGCGGTGCCTTCAAGCTGCTGACGGCTTGAGCAGCTGAATCCCCTCGGTTTTGGAGTTTCCTGATGCGTCAGTGGGCGCGCATTTTTGTGCGCAATCTGGCGATGGACTGGCTGTGCAGCTGGCATACGCGTGATTCGGTCACACCCAGCACGGCGGCAATTTCCTTGAGGTTCATGTCGTTTTCGTAGTACATGCTCATGATGTATTTTTCTCTGTCGGGCAAGTCTTCAATGGCCTGTATCAGGGACTGCCTCAGGCGCTGGTTTTGCAGCATCTGCATGGGATCGGCGTCCGCATCGGCGACATGACGGTCCAGGAAGCTGTCACTGCCCTCTTCGCCACCGGCCATGTCTTCCAGATAAACCAGTTGGGTGCCTTTGACTTTGCCCAGGAGCGTTTGGTAGTTCGCCAGGTCCAGACCCAGTTCCGTGGCAATCTCGGATTCACGTGGCGTGCGACCCAGGCGATGCTCCAGCCGTCGCATGGCGACTTCAATGTCTTTTTGACTTTTGCGTGAGCCGCGTGAGAGCCAGTCGTTCTCCCGCAACTCATCGAGCATCGCACCGCGAATGCGTTGCGATGCGAAGGTTTCAAACATGACCCCTTGGCTGGCCTCAAAGCGCGTCAAGGCTTCAGACAAGCCCATCAGGCCGACCTGGATCAGGTCATCCACCTGCACGCTGGGTGGCAGTTTGGCCATCATGTGGTGAGCCAGGCGCTGCACCAGAGGCGCATATTGGCGAAGCATGGCATCACGGTCAGGCTGTCCTTTGTCGGTGTACATCAATGGCTCCTGGCGGACGGGAATGAGTCGAAGGCGGGCGTATGCCCCTGTGGAATGGCGAAGGCATCCGGGCGCAAAGAAACGGAGCGCTCCAGCAAGCGCAGTGCCAGCGTTTTGATGGCATTGGCGTTTTGTCCATCCATGGGTTCAGAGGGTGCGATGAGGGCCGGGATTTGCTCACCCAGAAAATTGAACGCACAGTCTTGAATGCTTTTGTTCACCCTGTGCGCAGACAACAGGTGGGCGGGGTTGGATGTGTCCACGATGGCCACGGTGGAGGGATGTAGCTTGCCCTTGACCATTAGATGTTTCAAAGCCTGGTAGGCCGGAACGATGGACATCTGGCGCATTGAGACGGGCAGCAAAGGCTCGATGCCGCTGCCAGGCAAGCAGGTGGCCAAGTCCAGGGCATTGGCATAAATCAAAATGATTTCATAATTTTCAAGCAGATGCCCCAGGACCTGAATCGGCTCCAGGGTGGCCCCCGCAAGCACGGATGCACCGAGTTGCTCCAGTCCCAAAGCCGCAGGGAAAATAGCCCAGTTGGTGCAGTCGTCATCGTCCCACAGGGGGACGTGAATGTTGTTCAGTAGTTGTTGCAGACCGGGGTTATGGTCTGACTCCGCAGCGGTGGCGTCGAGAACGGCTATCGAGTAACTCATTGCCGACCAGGCCGAACACAGATTCCAAAGTAAAGGCAACTCACCTTGCCAGTCCCCATGACTGGCCACGACGATGACGTGCTGCGCAGCCCGTAGAGGGATGCCGTGCAAGCCCTGGGTCTGAGGGCGGTGTGTATCAAGCATGGAGGCCCCCTTGATGCCGTCCAGAGGCCTGGGAGAAGAAAAAACCAAGGTCTGAGATCTGCGGATCAAACGCGGATTTGACGGACGAACGCAGGGCCAGCTTGACCAGCTTGGCGGCATCGGCGCGCTCCCAGTCGTCGGGCATTTTTTGCCCCGTGGTCACTCCGCGCAGCTGCAATTGATGGCGTATCACCGCATCCAGCGCGGGGGCGAGCTTGACAGCTTCATCGACTTTGGAGAGCACCGCTTGTTGCCCTCCGGTGGTACGAAAAACAGAGATCACTTCGTCAATCGAGTCACCATGACTTACCGCATTGAGGACCAAAAGTCGTTGCACACCAGGCAGCGTCAGTAGATCTAGCATTTCACGTTTTTTCGGGTCGCGTGGGGAAATGCCGGTAGTGTCAATGAGGATCATTTTTTTACTGGACAGTAGGCCGAGAAGGTCTTGCAAAGCCGATCGGTCGTGTGCCAAGTGAGCGACTACGCCGAGCATGCGACCATAGGAGCGCAATTGTTCGTGTGCCCCGATTCGGTAGTTGTCCAGGGTGATCAGCCCCACGCTGGCAGAGCCGTGCATGCGAGCGCAAAGACCGGCCAGTTTTGCGGTTGTGCTGGTTTTGCCAACGCCTGTGGCACCGACCAGGGCATAAATACCGCCTTCTTCCTGTAGGGGCAGTGCTTGCGCATCTGTTTTTAAATTGCGTTCAAGAACATCCGTGATCCACTGCATGGACGCGGTAGCGTCCGTGCCTTCGGGCATTTTTTCCAGCACTGCGCGTACGAGATGGGGAGAAAATCCGGAGCGTATCAGTTGGAGCATCAGGCTGGATTGCGTCGGGTTCTGGCTGGATTTGCCGAGCCAGGTCAGGGTGTTGAAGCGGTCTTCAATCAGGGTCTTCAAGGCGTGAAGCTCGTCTGCGATATCGGCCGTGACGCGCCGTTGCGTGGCGTCGGGACTGGACGCTACTGGGGCTATGGAGCGGGCCTGCTGTTGGGGTGGGCTGTCCATGGGGACAGAGAAGTGGCCGTTCGCGGGGCGTGCACCTGTGGTTTTAGTGCTTGCGGACGCCTGGTTTTGGTCCGCTTCGTGACGGCGTTTCAACATTCTTTCCCGCACATAGTCCTGGAACGACAGGGTGCTCATGGAGAGCCGGTCGGCGTCTTCTTCGACCAGAGCCTGGGTTGAAGGCCTTGATGCAGCTTGAGGCGCAAGTGCTTGCTTTTTCTTCACGGCGATGGGTGCGCTGTGAACGGGCTCATCAGGCTGATCAAATTCAGCCAATGAAGCTTCGGCGGCCGCCAGCACCTCAACGCCACTGGCAGTGGGTCGGTTGGAGATGATCAGCGTGTCATCACCAAACGCCATGCGCGCCTTGGAAAGTGCTTCGCGCGAGGTGGCGGCTGTGAATCGTTGGATGTTCATGTTGCTGCTCCTCTGAGAATAGGACCAATGCGAATCGTGTGCGTTTCCGGAATTTCACTGTGCCCCAGCACCTGTAGTCGGGGTGCGACGCGGCGCACCAGACGGGCAATCGTGCTGCGAATCGTGTCAGGCACCAGGAGGCATGCGGGCAAGCCGATCTCTTCTTGTTGCAGCGCCACGACGGCAGCATTCTGAGTCAGCATGTCCGCCACGCCAGGGTCCAGCGCCTGGCTGTTGGCATTGCCCAGGGCTTGCACCAGCAGGCGCTCCAGTGGAGGGTCAATCGCAATGACATTAAGTTCACGGCTCGGGCCATAGATTTGTTGCACGATGGCCGGGGACAAGGCGATCCTGACTCTGCGTGCAAGCTCGGCCGGGTCGCTCTGGGTGCTGGCGTGTTCTGCGATGGATTCGATGATGGTCCGGATGTCCCGGATGTGCACCGACTCTTCCAGCAGGAGTTGCAGTACTTTTTGGAAGACAGCAATGGGAACCATTTTGGGAACCACCTCTTCAATCAGCTTGGGGGCCAGTTTGCTCACATGCTCGACCAGTTGCTGGGTCTCGGTACGGCTCAATAACTTGGCGGCGTGAACTTGCATTAAGTGTGACAAATGCGTGGCCATCACAGTCTCGGAATCAACTACAGTAAACCCGGCCATTTGCGCTGCTTCTTTTTGTCGTTCATCAATCCAGTGCGCGGGCAGACCAAAGGCCGGGTCGGTGGTGGCGGTGCCGATCAGCGGCGTGGAGATGCCGCCGGGGTTGATGGCCATGTACATGCCCGGGAAGGCCTCGCTTTCACCCACCATGACCCCGCTCAGGCTGATGCGGTAAGCACTGGGCTTGAGTTCCAGGTTGTCGCGCACGTGCACAGCCGGGGGCAAGAAGCCCACCTCTTGTGCAAATTTGCGACGTACGCCCTTGATGCGTGTGAGCAAATCTCCTTGGCGGTTTTTGTCCACCAAGGTAATGAGCCGATAGCCCAACTCCAGGCCCAGTTGGTCCACCGGTTGTAAATCGTCCCAGCTGGCTTCGCCATCAGATGCCGTGCCTGCCGGGGCCTCTTGCGGGGGCACTGGCGGGGGCTTATGCGCGAGCACCCAGGCCGCATAGCCCAAAATGGAAGCAATCATCAAAAACACCAGATGCGGCATGCCGGGGATAAGGCCAAGGACGCCCATCACGCTGGCTGTGATGCCCAACACGCGAGGCGACATAAACACCTGGTCCATGATTTGACGCCCGAGTTCATGCTCTTTGCCCACACGCGAAACCACCATGGCAGCGGCCACTGAAATCAGCAAGCCCGGAATTTGCGCCACCAAGGCGTCGCCAACGGCCAGCAGGATGTAGGTGTTGGCCGCCTGGCTGGCGCTCAGGCCGTGCTGCAAGACGCCAATGGCAAAGCCACCCAACACATTGATGAGCAAGATCAGCATGCCCGCAATCGCATCGCCCCGCACGAATTTGGAAGCACCATCCATAGAGCCGAAAAAATCAGCCTCCTCAGCCACTTCGGCGCGGCGGCGTTTTGCTTCTTTTTCATCAATGGTGCCCGCACTTAAGTCCGCATCCACCGCCATTTGTTTGCCCGGCATGGCATCCAGGGCAAAACGGGCCGACACCTCTGCAATGCGCTCTGCACCTTTGGTCACCACGACAAAGTTAATCACCACCAGAATCGAAAAAACAATCAACCCGACGCCGAAGTTGCCGCCGATCAGAAAATGTCCAAAGGCCTCAATCACCGCCCCTGCGGCCCCGGGGCCGGTGTGGCCTTCGAGCAGCACCACACGGGTGGAAGCCACGTTCAGGGACAGACGCATCAAGGTGGTGAGTAAGAGCACCGATGGGAAAGAGGCGAAATCCAAAGGGCGCAGCATGTAGGCCGCGACCATCATGACCATCAGGGCGACCGAGATGTTGATGGTGAAAAAAACATCCAGCAGCCAGGGCGGCAAGGGCAAAACCATCATGGCCAAAATCGCCACCACCAGTAAGGGGGCGGCCGTGCCTTGCAACAGGGCGGCGTTCCTGCCCAGCCATTGACTCAAAGATTTGGAGATCGTGTTCATGACGCGCTTGAGGTGGGCAGGGTTTTAGTCATTGGATCAAGCTCAGGGGCCACCGTGGGTTCTGGTGGTTCACCTGGCATGGGGGCTTCGCCGCGCAGGGCGGCCTTGAGCCGGTACACATAGGCCAGCACCTGAGCAACGGCGGTGTACAGGCTGATAGGGATGTCCTCGTCCAGCTCGGCGTTGGCAAACAGGGCACGAGCCAGGACGGGAGATTGAATGACGGGAATGGCATGGGCTGTGGCAATGTCCCGAATCTTCATGGCGATGAGATCAGCACCTTTGGCAATGAGCCGTGGTGCGGCCATGGTTTTCTCGTCGTACTGAATGGCCACGGCATAGTGAGTCGGGTTCATCAAAATGAAGTCGGCCTTGGGGACGGCGCGCACACTTCTGCGCTGGGCCATTTCGCTTTGTTTGGTGCGGCGCAGGCGTTTGATCTGGTCGTTGCCTTCGGATTCTTTGTACTCGTCCTTCATTTCCTGGCGTGACATTTTCAGCTGGGACTGGTGCAGAACGCGCTGAAGCGGAACATCCAACAGGGTCACCAAAACAAGCACTACCAGCAAGAGTCCGAGGCCCGCAATCAACCAGTCCATCAGGTGCTGTAACGCAGCGACCGAGGGCTGCAAGATGAGGGTGGCGATGAATTCGAAATTGGAAATCAGATAGCTGACGGTGATGGCCATGAGGATGACGGTCACAGCGGTCATCTTGGCCACTTCGGCGAGCTTTTTCTTAGAAAATAGATTGGCAATGCCTTGCAGTGGATTGATACGGCTGAAGTCGGGCATGACGGGTTTGAGGCTGAGCACCCAGCCACCGGCAACGAGGGTGCTGATGATGGAGGCGCTCATCACCAAGGCAGCGAAGACAAGGCAGCCTAGCAAGCCGGGAATAACCATGTCCTCCAGCCGGTCCAGCATCTGCTGCGGTTGGGCCATCGCGCTGGTATTGAAAGACAACTGTTGACGCAAGCCGATCTTGAGGCGCTCAAATAATAGCGGTGCAAAGAACAGGACTGCCAACGCACCGCTACCCAGCACCGCCAAGTGCGATAGGTCTTGTGAGCGCGCGACCTGTCCTTCGTCGCGCGCTTTATTCAGCTTACGCTCGGAGGCGGGAAGGTTGCGATCCTGACTTGAGGATTCCATGGTGGCGGCACTCTAGAGTTCACACCATTGTCCTCAGCGAGTCGCCAAACTAAAGGCGAAAAAGAGGGGAATTGCATAGGCAATTCCCCCTGTGTGATGTGCAAAAAAACAGAAAATTTAGAACCCCAAACTCGCTAACAAGTCGTCCACCTGGGATTGATTGATCATTACGCCCTCGGGGTTCTCTTTGTCAATCACCGGACCGGCCAACCCGGTTTCTTTTTTCTCGACACTGGGCTTAAGCGCCGCGCCCAGTGGGGCGGTTTGAATCAGCAATTCAACCAGTTGTTGCTCAATGGTCGAGGCTAGATTCACAACTCGACCAATCACCTGACCGGTGAGGTCGTGAAAGTCCTGAGCCATCATGATGTCCGTCAAGTGCTGATCCACCAACTGGCTGGACTTTTCCATGTCATTGAGGTAGTTTATGAGGTGGCCGTGGGTCACGGTACTGTCCGGGTCTTCGGCCAGTAGTGTGGAGACGCGGCGGGTTTTTGAGGTGATTTGTTCGTGCTGGATTTTCGCCTGGTCCACCCGGTTGAGCACTCTTTCTGCAGCCTCTCCTGTCAGGCGGCTGATGTAGGAGAGCCGACTTTTGACGTCGGGTAATTCCTGAACTGTGCCCTGGAGTTTTTCGGTTAGACCCAGTTGTTGCAAGGTGTCATGTAATTGGCGTGTGAGGGTGCCGATCTTGAGGTGGATGTCTGGGCTTGCGGCCTCCACTCCCCCCAGGACCAGTGTTGCGGCGTTCATGGTTGCAACCCTGCTTTCTTCAGGACCAAGGTCAACTTGTCTTCAAGCGTGGCCTTGGTAAAGGGTTTGACGATGTAGCCAGCAGCCCCTTGTTGAGCGGCCCGCACAATGTCTTCTTTGCGCGCTTCAGCCGTGACCATGAGAACCGGCAAGTGCTTGAGTTTTTCGTCTTTCTTGATTTCTGTTAGCAGCTGAAAGCCGTTCATGTTGGGCATGTTGATATCGCTCACCACGAAATCAAAAGTGCTGCTGCGCAATTTTTGTAGCGCAACAACCCCGTCCTCGGCCTCATCAGCCTCGACGAACCCGATCTCTTTGAGTAGGTTGCGAATAATTCGTCGCATAGTTGACAAATCATCAACAACTAAAAAACGGAGTTCATTGGCCATGATTGCCTCTTTCTTGTAAGCCTGCTATTTGTATCGAACGTCTGCGCTTTTACTTGATGGCGGAATTTTTCATTTGAAATTTTTGTCGTCGAGCACCGGCGCCGATGGTTGTGGCGGGATTTTGCGATCCACGTTGATTAATCGCTCTTCGGCTTCTCGGGTCAAGACCACGATGCCGATCCTGCGGTTGGACGGGCTGCGTGGATTGGCTTCATCCAGCAGAACGCTGGAGGACAAGCCCATGACCCGGGCCAGCTTGACATCCGGCATGCCCGCAGCGACCAATTCTCGACGTGAGGCGTTGGCGCGGTCGGCCGAGAGCTCCCAATTGCTGTAACCCCGGTCGCCGTTGCCGTAAGGGGCTTGATCGGTGTGGCCATCGAGGCTGATTTTGTTTTCAACGTCGTTGAGCGCGGCCCCTATTTCACGCAGGATGTCGCGCATATAGGACTTGACCAAGGCGCTGCCACTGTCAAACATGGGACGGTTTTGATCGTCAATGATCATGATTTGGAGTCCATCAGGCGTGGTCTCTAGTCGGATCTGAGAGTTGTATTGCGTGAGCTTGGGGTTATTGGCAATGGCCGCGTTGATCTTTGTCGTGAGCGCGGCCAATCTTTTCGCGTCTTGTTTTGCGATTTCGGCGCGCATGATTTCAACGGCCTTCTTTTTTTGAATCGGATCGCTGCCATCGCCCTGGCGTGACTGCCCGGCCGACTTGGTCAGGTCCGAGCCGCCGCCATTCAGGATGCTGTTGCTGGCCCCCGCGCCGCTGCCTCCCGCCATGGCGACTTTCATCGGTGAGTTGAAGTAGTCCGACAGGCCTTTCTTGTCGCCTTCGGTGGTGGATCCGAGCAACCACATGAGCAGGAAAAAAGCCATCATGGCGGTGACGAAGTCGGCATAAGCAATCTTCCACGCCCCCCCATGCGCACCATGTGCACTCTTTTTGATTTTTTTGATAATGATGGGCTGCAGTTTTTTTGTGTCAGAGCTCATATCATTCACCTGTCTTTATTTTTTTCCACGGACATGGTTTTCAAGCTCGGCAAAGCTGGGGCGCTCGGTTGAGAAGAGCACTTTTCGACCAAACTCAATGGCGGTGGAGGGGTTGTAGCCTTGCATACTCGCGAGTAGTGTGGTCTTGATGCATTGCAGTTCTTTGGCGCTGTCTTCCGATTTTTGTTCTAGCAAGCCGCCCAAGGGTTCAACCACACCATAGGCCAGCAAAATGCCCAAAAAAGTACCCACGAGGGCTGATGCAATCATCCCACCCAATACCGCCGGGGGCTGGCCGACCGAGCCCATGGTGTTGACAACACCCAACACCGCCGCCACGATGCCAAACGCGGGAAGGGCACCCGCCAGGCGTGCAATGGCGGCCACTGGGGCGTGGGCCTCTTGGTGATGGGTTTCAATCTCGCTGTCCATGAGGGATTCGATTTCATGCGCATTGAGGTTGCCCGACACCATCATGCGCAGGTAGTCGGTCATGAATTCGACGACGTGGTGGTCGCTGCCTACTGCAGCGTACTTCGTGAAGATGGTGGACTCGTGGGGGCTTTCGACATCTTTTTCGATCGCCATCAGTCCTTCCTTGCGCGCTTTTTGAAGAATGTCGTAGAGCAAGGCCATGAGTTCGAGGTACCTGGCCTTGGTATAGACGGAGCTTTTGAGCGCCTGTGGAATCATGGCGATGGTGGCCTTGAGAACTTTGGGCTGGTTGTTCACGGCAAACGCGCCCAGAGCACCGCCAAAGATGGTGATCAGCTCAAAAGGCAGGGCCGTCAGAATCACACTGATGTTGCCCCCGTGGATGATGTAAACACCGAAGATGCAGCCCATGGAGACGACATAACCGATGATGACTAGCATGTTTTTTCTGCGCTCAAGTTAGGGAATTGAAAGGGACTGCTAAGCGTGATTTCATGAGGATGTTGCGATTAATTCTAGGCGCATCGCTTGCGGTTGCATCATCAGAAAAAGGGCCCAAAGAGCCCCTTTTCCAAGGAATCGAAAGACCGCATCGGGCCTCAGTGCAAAAGAATTCCGCCCGCTGCTGTGCTCTTGCCTGCACGCGCTGGTGGGACGCACAAGCCGCAAACAAAGTGGCGAGCGTTCTCATAGGGCTCCGCGACGAAATGGCCGCCGCATTTAGTGCAACGGGTCATGGTCAGCATCCTGTTGTCCACGAATTTCACCAGGCGCCAGGCGCGTGTCAAAGACAGAATTGGCTCCATGCCGAGTAAGGTGATTTGTTCGCTGTAAAGCCGGTAGGCTTTCATGATGGCGTCAATCTCTTCCAGCTCGCTGACCTTGGTGAGGTACTCGTAAATGTTGAGGAACAGCGAGGCATTGATGTTGGGCTGCCATGTCAAAAACCAATCGGTTGAAAACGGCAGTTGACCTTTAGACGGCGAATGCCCGGACACTTCCTTGTACAAACGCAGCAGCCGCTCATAAGAAATGTGGGTCTCACTCTCCAGCACTTGCAGTCGGGCACCGAGCTGAATCAGAGCCACAGCCCGTGAAATTTCGTTGGATTCATTAAGAACGCTTTTTCCGTGCATTTTGGTTTCTCCTCAGTTCAAAATAAATCACATTGTTTCTGAATAACGGCCCGCCATCAGAATGCTGGCGTGCAGCCTTGTAGTGGCATCGTTGTCTACTTTGCTGCTTGCATGGTTGGTGAGCAAGCTCCACACGGCCTCATCGTCCATACGAAACCGGCACAGCAGCATGCTGGTGTTGGAGATTTTTGAAATCTGTGTGGGCGATAAGGTGACCATCAAATCTGCGGACTCCTCTGAGATGCCCAGGCGGAAGAGGGCTTCGGCCTTGTCTTTGCGAATCAGGTTCTGAGCCAACATGAGGTAGGTCAAGTTGACTTCACGAATCTCTGCTTTGAATTGTTCGTCGTTCATGGTGGACTCCAGTGGTTGAAAACAAACCCTGTGAAGGGGGCTTGGAGTCAATTCTGGAGGCGCGACGCAGAAACTTGAATCAGGAAAAGTCTGTTTGAAGCGTCAGACAGGTACTAACCATGTGTAGGGTGAATTCCTACATGCAGGGTCGGCGATTCTTGCTAAAACCAGCCCAAGTGTCCATGCAAGCACTCAAGCGCATGACCGAGGGGGTGAAGTCGGTGTGTGTTCGTGCGAGGTTTGGCACGTGGTCTTGAATTTACTGACGCAGCAGGGCCAGAACCGATTGCGGCATCTGGTTGGCCTGCGCCACCATGGCTGTTCCAGCCTGTTGCAACACCTGGGCGCGCGAGAGGTTTGCGGTTTCGTGTGCGTAGTCGGCGTCCATGATGCGGCCACGGGCAGCGGCTGAGTTTTCAGCGCCCACACGCAGGTTGGAAATCACCTGTTCAAAGCGGTTTTGGGAGGCGCCCCAGGTGGCTCGGATGGAGCTCATGGTGTTGATGTCGGTGTCCAGGGCTGCTATCTGGGCGGATGCGGTGGCATTGGTCGCCCCCAGGGTGGTGGCAGTTTGGGCCGCAGCCCCGACAGTGACGGTGATGGTGTCGCCGCTGTTGGCACCGACCTGAAACTGAGAGCTGACTGCCCCTAGAACAGAAACACCATTGAACGTGGTACTACCGATGATGCGGGTGTTCTCTGCCGCCAGCAACACATACTCCGAATTGAGAGAGGCGACGTCGGCTGCCGTATTGGTGCCGTTGGCACCCTGTACCGCAAGTTCGCGCATGCGTTGCAGGTTGTTGCCAATGGCCCCCAGCGCACCCTCTGCCGTTTGCGCCATGGAGATGGCGTCGTTGGCATTGCGAATGGCAACGTTCATGCCGCGCGTTTGTGTCTCCATGCGCTCGGCAATGGACAAACCCGCCGCGTCGTCTTTCGCGCTGTTCACGCGCAGACCTGACGATAAGCGCTGCATAGACGTGGCGAGTGAATTCGCTGACGTGGATAGATTGCGCTGGGCGTTCAACGAGGCGACATTGGTATTGATGCTTGGCATGGAAATCTCCTTTACAGCTAAGGTACCTATTGATGTACACGGTAAGCAAATTTTCGGGAAACTTGAGCCAGGCAATGCCGCAATAAACCAAGTGAACCACGCCTATCTCGCGTGTTGAGATCGATAAATTTGAATTTAAAGCTTAAGTTCTTCAAGAAATCAGTCGAAAGCAAACCCAACGGGTTCTGATTCAAGGACTCGTCATCCGGGAGGGGCCAGTAAAGCCATCCGGGTTTGGCGACCAGCCACGGGGTTGGCGATGAAGTGGGATCAGTACCGTTTTTTTTAACTTCAAGGAGCTTCAAATGTCAAGTATCAACACCAATGTCGCATCAATGACCGGTCAACGCTGGTTGGCCAGCACCGCGAACTCGCTGCAAACGTCCATGGCACGTTTGTCTTCGGGTTTGCGTGTAAACAGTGCCAAAGACGATGCCGCTGGCATGTCGATAGCCTCGGGTCTGGAAGCGCAGGCACGGGGGATGAACGTGGCCATCCGCAATACGAATGACGCCGTCTCCATGACGGCCATGGCCGATGGTGCCCTGAGTAGCATCAGCAGCAACATGCAACGTATGCGAGAGCTAGCTGTGCAGGGTGCGACGGCCGGTGCCAATACGGCAGCACTGACCGGCGAGTGGGATTTGCTGGTGGCAGAAAATACACGCGTCATTGGC
>JANPNG010000158.1:0-9892 GCA_031427355.1 Hylemonella sp. | reverse complement strand
CACACGCCCAACCCGCCATGCGTTTCAACGATGGGCGTTGCGATAGACAAGGCCGCTTCTGGGCGGGCACCATGGTGCGCGATATGGGCTTGGCTTCACGCGCGGGGGCGCTGTACCGCCATGACGCTGTGAGCGGTTTGCAAAAAATTCTGACAGGTTTCATCACCCCCAACGGCCTAGGTTTTTCCCCGGACGGTCGCACCATGTACCTCTCAGATTCGCACCCTGCCGTGCAGTTGATCTGGGCGTTTGATTACGACACCGCTACGGGCACGCCCTCGAATCAAAGGGTGTTTGTCGATATGAATGCGCTGCCCGGTCGGCCCGATGGTGCGGCGGTGGATGCGGACGGCTGCTACTGGATTTGCGCCAACGATGCCGGGCTGGTGCACCGCTTCACGCCCAATGGCAAGCTGGATTGCTCACTGGCTGTGCCAGTTAAAAAACCCGCCATGTGCGCCTTTGGTGGTGCAGGGATGGATACGCTGTTTGTGACCTCGATTCGCCCCGACGGCGTCAATCTGTCTGACCAGCCTCTGGCCGGTGGCGTGTTTGCGTTGCGCCCCGGTGTACGAGGAATCCCTGAGGCCCCATGTTTGTATTGACGTTACAGTGGCCTCCTAATCTCAACCACCCCAAGAGGACGACATGAACTTCAAACCCACCCTGATGGCCCTGGCCACGAGCATCGTTACCCTGGCGGCGCAAGCCACCGAGTTCCGCTCCGCCGACACCCACAACGCTGACGACTACCCCACCGTGGCCGCCGTCAAGTACATGAGCACGCTGCTGGAGCAAAAGAGTGGCGGCAAGCACAAAATCAAGGTCTTCAACAAGCAAGCCCTGGGCAGCGAGAAGGAAACCATTGACCAGGTGAAGATTGGCGCGCTCGATTTCACCCGCGTCAACGTCGGCCCGATGAATGGCATTTGCCCGCTCACGCAAGTGCCGACCATGCCCTTTTTGTTCAACTCCATTGCGCACATGCGCAAGTCGTTGGACGGCCCTATTGGCGATGAAATCTTGAAGAGCTGCGAGGCTGTGGGCTTCGTCGGCCTGGCGTTTTACGACAGCGGTGCGCGCTCGATCTATGCCAAGAAGCCGATCAAAACCGTGGCCGATGCCAAGGGCCTGAAAATTCGCGTGCAGCAGTCTGACCTCTGGGTGGCTTTGATCAGCGCCATGGGGGCCAATGCCACGCCCATGCCCTACGGCGAGGTGCTGATGGGCTTGAAGACCGGGCTGATCGACGCGGCAGAAAACAACATCCCGTCCTTCGACACGGCCAAGCACTACGAATCGGTGAAGATTTACTCCAAGACCGAGCACTCGATGGCACCTGAGATTTTGGTGATGTCCAAAATCGTTTACGACAAATTACCCAAGGCCGAGCAAGACATGATCCGCGCGGCGGCCAAAGAATCGGTGGCATTTGAGCGTCAGAAGTGGGACGAGCAAGAGGCCAAGTCGCTGGCCGTCGTCAAGGCTGCGGGCGCTGAGATGGTGGAAGTGGACAAGAAGTCCTTCCAAGCCGTGATGGGCCCGGTGTATGACAAGTTCATGGTCACGCCTGACATGAAACGCTTGGTCAAGGCCGTGCAGGACACCAAGTAAACGCCTCCACCGAGACCATGTACACCAAATTCTGCGCCGCCCTCTCCAAGTTGTGCTTGGTGTTGGCCGTGATCGGCTTGATCGCGGTCATCCTGTGCGTGCAGTGGCAGGTCATTGGCCGCTACGTCTTCAACGACACCCCCACCTGGGCCGAGGCGCTGGCCTTACTCTTGGTGCTGTTCGTCACCGCCTTTGGCGTGGCGGTGGGCGTGCGGGATGCGGGCCACATTGGCTTGGAGTCCATGGTCTCGCTGCTGCCCGAGAAGTGGCAGCACCGTATTGAAATTTTGATCCATCTGTTGGTCGGCAGCTTTGGCGCGCTGATGGTCTATGGCGGTGGCACCTGGATGATCGCCAAATGGAATGAGAAGAAACCCATGCTGCCGGTGTCCGATGGCATTGACTACCTGCCGGTGGTGATAGCAGGCGTGCTGATCGTGCTGTTCTCCATCGAACACATCATCGCTTTGGCGCGCGGCACGGTGGTGGAGCCATCATGGAACTGACCCTACTGGCGGTGAGCTTCACCGTGCTGCTGCTGATCGGCGTGCCGGTCGCGTTTGCCATCGGCCTGTCTTCGGTGCTCACCATCGTCGCCGCCGGCCTGCCGATTGCCGTGGTGTTCCAGAAGATGGTGGGCGGCATGCAGGTGTTCAGTTTTCTGGCCATCCCATTCTTCGTCTTCGCGGGTGAGCTGATGCTTTACGGCGGCATTGCCGACCGCATCGTGCGTTTTGCCAATAGCCTTGTAGGCCATGTGCGCGGCGGCTTGGGCATGAGCAATGTGCTCGGTTGCACCATCTTTGGCGGCGTGGCGGGCTCACCGCTGGCCGACGTGTCGGCCATTGGCTCGGTGATGATTCCGTTGATGAAAAAAGAAGGCTACGACGCCGACTACGCCGTCAACGTGACCACCCATGCGGCTTTGGTCGGTGCCATCATGCCGACCTCGCACAACCTCATCATCTACACCCTGTCCACGGCGGGCATTGCCTCGGTCAGCGCCATGAGCCTGATGCTGGCGGGCGTGGTGCCCGCGTTGATCCTGACCCTGTGCAACCTGGGCGCGGCGTATTGGGTCGCGGTTAAACGCAACTACCCGGTGCGACCCGGCGGCTTTGCGGGCTGGGGTGCGGTGCTCACGGCCTTCCTCGCGTCTTTGCCGGGCCTCTTGGTGGTGGTCATCATCTTGGCGGGCATCTTGTCAGGGGCCTTCACCGCCACAGAGTCGGCCTCCATTGCCGTGGCCTGGGCCTTGATGGTTACGATTTTTGTGTACCGCACATTGAGCTGGCATAACTTCTTGAAAGCCTGCGCCAAGGCCTGCAAGACCACGGGCGTGGTGCTGCTGTTGATCGGCATATCGGCGGCGTTTGGCTACTTCATGGCGCTGTATGAAGTGCCGCAACAAACGGGTGAGTTGATGAAGGCCGTCAGCACCGAGCCCTGGGTGATCTTCCTGATGATCAATGTGCTGCTGTTCGTGCTCGGCACCTTCCTTGACATGGCCGCCACCATCCTGATTTGCACGCCGATCTTCCTGCCCATTGCCATGCAGTTTGGCATGGATCCGGTGCAGTTTGGCATCATCATGCTGATCAACTGCGCGTTGGGACTCAACACCCCGCCCGTGGGCACGGTGCAGTTTGTCGGCTGCGCGATTGGTGGCGTCACTGTCGGGCAGGTGATGCGCTCCATCGCCCCGTTTTACGGGGCTTTGGGCTTGTGCCTGTTGTTGGTGACTTATGTGCCCGCGTTTTCGATGTGGCTGCCGAATATGTTTTTGGCGAAATGAAAGACCTCAAGCCCCCACTTTGAGGGCGGCCTGCTCAATCTCGCTCCAGGTCTGGTCGTCCAGGGCAATGCCTTCAATCTCGCGCTCCCGCCGGGCTGCGCGTTCGGGTTCACCAGCGGTGAGTACCGCGTCAACGCCGGGGGCGACCGGCCCCTGACGCACCCAGTCAATAAAGGCCACAGCTTCGCTCTCAAAGGCGGTTTGTGTGCCCATGCGTTTGGGGTCGATCAGAATCGTCAGCATGCCGTTCAGCACGGCACGCCGGGCATCGCCAGGGCGGTGCATGGTGCCCCCGCCAGTGAGCGCGCCGCCCAGCAGCTCGCAGGCCACGGCCAAACCGAAACCCTTGTGCTCGCCAAAGGTCAGCATGGCACCAAACATGTTGCCGCCGGGGCTGCCTTTTTGCGGCACGACCACCACACCGGGGTCGGTGGTTGGGTGGCCATGTTGGTCAATCAAATAGCCGGGGGCCATCTGACGCCCCTCGTTGTAGGCTACGCGCATCTTGCCTTGGGCCACGCGGCTTGTGGCGAAGTCAAGGATGAAGGGCTCACGCCCCTTCAAAGGCATGCCGATGCAGCAGGGGTTGGTGCCAAAGCGGCCATCGGCCCCGCCAAAGGGGGCCACCACCGGGCGCGACAGCACGTTGACGAAGTGGATGGACACCAGCCCTTGCGCCACGGCCATCTCGGCCCAGTGCCCGATGCGCCCCAGGTGGTGCGCGTTGCCCAAGCCCATGATGCAAGAGCCCTGTTCCAACGCGCGCTCAATGCCCATCTGCATGGCTTGCTCGCCCACCACTTGGCCGTAGCCGCTCTGGCCGTCCAGGCTCAAAATCGCCCCGCCGTCCAGCACGGTTTTGACGCCGGTGTTGGGCTGCAAGCCGCCTTCCAGCACGGCGTCGATGTAGCGCGGCAGCATGCCCACGCCGTGCGAGTCGTGGCCGCTCAAGTTGGCCATCACCAGGTTGTTGGCGACTTTGTGCGCCTCGGCCTCAGCGCTGCCAGCGGCCATCACGATTGTCACGACTTTGGACCGCAGCTCAGCGGCTTGAAAAATTTGGCTCATGCTTGAGTCCTCGGTGTGGATGACGTGTTGTGGATGACTCTGTAATGTGGCTTAGCTGTTGCCCCAAACTTCCTGCGCGGTTTCAATCACCAAACGCAGCTTGGCGCGCTGGGCTTCCACCGCAATGTTATTGCCGTGCACGGTGCTGGAGAAGCCGCACTGCGGCGACAAGCACAGCTGATCCAGCGGCACGTACTTGGCGGCCTCGTCAATGCGGCGTTTCAGGTCGTCTTTGCTCTCCATCGCGCCGAACTTGGTGGTGACTAAACCCAGCACCACGATCTTGCCCTTGGGCACAAAACGCAGAGGGCGGAAGTCGCCGCTGCGGTCGTCGTCGTACTCCAGAAAATAGGCGTCTAGGTTCATCTCGGCCAGCAAGGCCTCGGCCACGGGCTCGTAGTTGCCCGATGCCGCGTGCGTGCTTTTGAAGTTGCCCCGGCACAGGTGCATGGCCAGTGTCATGCCCACCGGCTTTTGTGCCACCACGAGGTTGATGAAGTTGGCGTAGCGGTGCGGCAGCTCGCTCGGGTCATCACCGCGCAGTCGCGCGGCTTCGCGCATTTTGTCGTCGCACAGGTAGGCCAGGTTGGTGTCGTCCATCTGCACGTAGTTGCAACCGGCTGCGGCCAGGCTGCGCAGCTCGGCACCGTAGGCGTCGGCCACGTCTTGGTAGAACGTTGGGTCAAGCTCGGGGTAGTGTTGCTTGCTAATGCCTGCGCGCCCGCCGCGAAAGTGCAGCATGGTGGGCGAGGGGATTGTGACTTTGGCCACGCGGCCCGCGCCCGGGGTGATCTGGCTTTGCAGGTACTCAAAATCGGCGCGCTGGATGTCCTTGACGTGGCGCACCTTGTCCACCACGCGCATCACGGGTGGGGCCAGCTCTTTGGTGCCATCGGGCTTGAGCACGGACATCGGGATGTCGGTCACCACACCGCCGAGTTCTTCCAGAAAGTCGATGTGAAAGTAAGTGCGGCGGAACTCACCGTCGGTGATGCTTTGCAAGCCCACGTCTTCTTGAAACTTCACGATCTCGGTGATCGCCTTGTCTTCCACCGCACGCAATTGCTCAGCGCTGATCTGCCCCTTGGCCTTTTGCTCGCGTGCGTCCAGCAAAAACTTGGGGCGCAAAAAACTGCCGACGTGGTCTGCGCGGAAGGGGGGCGTGGTGCGAAGGGTCATTGTTTGGGTCTGCTGGAGGGGGTGTTGAAGAGTGGGAAGCCGTAATGTTAGAACATTTACGCCGTATCAGAGCCGATAAAAATCCCGAATCGCATCCCACGCGGCCTGGGGTTCATCGACGAAGACGAAGAGCTTGAGGTCTTCGGGCGAGATGACGCCTTCTTCCACCAGCACGTCAAAATTGATCAAGCGCTTCCAGTAGCTGGCGCCGAACAACACGATCGGCACGGGCTCTGACTTGCCGGTTTGCACCAGCGTGAGAATTTCAAACAGCTCATCCAGCGTGCCAAAGCCACCGGGGAAGGCCACCAGGGCTTTGGCGCGCATCATGAAGTGCATTTTTCGGATGGCAAAGTAGTGGAACTTGAAGTTCAACTCGGGCGAGATATAGGGGTTGCCCGATTGCTCAAACGGCAGGGCAATGTTGAGCCCGATGTTGAGCGCGCCCAGGTCATGCGCCCCCCGGTTGGCGGCTTCCATGATGCCGGGGCCGCCGCCCGTGGAGATGAACATTTTGTTCTTGTGCGGCAGCTTCTCGCTGTGTGCTGCCACCAGTCGGCCAAATTGGCGGGCCTGCTCGTAGTAGTGGGCGTTGCGGACTTCGCGTTCGGCCAGTTTCAGCGCCTGCGCGTTGGTACTTTGCTGGGCTAATTCCAATTGTTTCTGAGCTTCGTCCAGCGACAAAAACCGGGCACTGCCAAACACCACAATGGTGTTCTCAATGCCCAGGGCTTGCTGGTCAAGTTCGGGCTTGAGCATTTCAAGTTGCAGGCGGATAGCGCGTGTCTCGCGTCGTAGCAAAAACTCGGGGTCGGCAAAAGCCAGGCGGTAGGCATCGGCCTCCAGTTTCAAACCCGCATCCGCGTGCGTTTTGAGGTCGGCCCAGCTGTCGGCCAGAGTGCGTTCATTGAGGTCGCTTGGTGTTTTCATGTGGTGGCTCCCTGGGTTGATTGTTTTAACAAGGCGGCTGCGATCAGCGGTGCCATCGCAACGGCGTTGCTCGGGTGAGGGATGCAGTCGGTGCTCCAGATTTCATTCACGCCCGCATCGACGATGAGCGGCACAGCACCCTCGGCAAACAGAGCATGGGTCACGGCCACATCGACTGTGGCTGCACCGGCTGCGAGCAGCGCACGGGCGGCTTGGGCCAGGGTGTGGCCGCTGCTGGCCACGTCGTCCAGTAACACCACGGCGCGGCCTTTCACTAGCGTGGGGGGGAGTTCGATCACGACCTCCCGGTCGCCATGGCGCACTTTGCGGCACACGGCGTAGTCAAAGCCATGGCGCGCGGCGGCTTGGGCCACCCACTGCGCAGATTCTTCGTCGGGGCCGACCAATAGGGGCTGCTGGCGACGCTGCTGGATGAGGTCAGCCAACAGGGGGGCGCCGCTGAGCACGATGGCGTCTGCGGTTGGTATGGCTTCTGCCAATGTCGCCACGCGGTGCAGGTGCGGGTCCACCGTGATGACAGCGTCAAACAGCCCGGCCAGAAAGCGGCCAATGATGCGCTGGCTTACCGCTTCCCCCGGTTGGAAGGCGATGTCTTGGCGCATGTAAGCCAGGTAAGGGGCGACCAAGGTGAGATGCGTGGCACCCAGCGTGCGCGCCGTGCTGGCCGCCAGCAGCAGCTCAACCAATTTCTCGTTCGGTTGATGGAGTGAGCGCAGAAGCACGACCTTGCTGGGCAGTGGCACAGGCAGGCGCAGTTTGATCTCTCCATCCGGAAAGTGGTGGCGATGGATGGGGGCCAGTGGCAGGGTAGCCGCCTGGGCCAGCCGGATGGCGGCGGTTTGGTCTTCTTCAAAGTAAAGGAGCACGGTGTTGCTGGTCATGGGTGTCATCAAAATTCCACAAAAACATGGGACACATCTTCTTTGCGGCCAATCACGTAGCCGCAAGATTTTTGGCAGGCTTGGCGGGCAAATTCCAGGTCGGCGGCAAAGCCCGCGTGCACGCGGTACAGCACTGTGCCAGCCGCCACGTCATCGCCAAGTTTGCGCATCAGATCAACGCCTGCATTGGCCACCTTGGGTGCACCGGCAAAGCGGGCAATGCGGGCGAGTTGCAGGTTGTCGATACTGCAAACCACACCGGATTGTGGCGCTCGCATTTCAAAACTCAGGGCACCGAGTTCAGGCGTTTTGTAGTCAAAGGATTTGCTGCCCTGCGCGCGGATGATGTTGTTCATCTTGGCCAGGGCGCGGCCTGAGTCGAGGATGTCGCGCGCCATGGCAAAGCCGTCGCCGCCGCGCACATCGGGGTCGAATTCAATCAAGCGACCCGCCAGCCGCAAGGCTTTTTGCCGCAGGTCGTTGGGGGCCAAGGGGTCGTTGTCCAGCACGCGCATCACGTCGCGGGCTTCGAGCACCGGGCCTATGCCAAAACCAATGGGCTGGCGGCCATCGGTGATGACGACATCCAGCGTCAGGTGCATGCGCTTGGCCACGTACTCAAACAGGCGGCGCAGGCGCTGCGCCTCGGGCATGGAGCGCACCTTGGCACTCGGCCCGATGGGGATGTCCAGCACGAGGTGGGTGGAGCCTGCCGCAATTTTTTTGGACAGGATAGACGCCACCATCTGCCCTTGCGAGTCCAGCGAGAGCGGGCGCTCTACCGAGATCAGCACGTCATCAGCCGGTGACAGATTGGCCGTGCCGCCCCAGGCCAGACAGCCCCGGTGGGTGCGCACGATGTCTTGCAACTGCGCCATGGTCAACGCCACACTGGCCAACACCTCCATGGTGTCGGCTGTGCCTGCGGGAGAGGTGATGGCGCGTGACGAGGTCTTGGGGCACAAAATGCCATGCGCCGCCACGATGGGCACCAGCAGCATGGAGGTGCGGTTGCCGGGAATGCCGCCAATGCAGTGCTTGTCCACCACCAGCGGCTCTTGCCAGTCCAGCCGCTGTCCCGCATCCACCATGGCCTCGGTCAGAAAGTACACCTCTTCACGGTCCAGCTCATCGCGGTTGGTGGCCACCACAAAGGCGGTGAGTTCGATCTTGGAGTAACGGTGCTCGGCGATGTCGCTCACGATGGCGCGAAAGTCGTCTTGGTCTAGCCGCTCGCCGTTGATTTTTCGGTTCAGCGCACCCATGGACTCTGGCGGCTCGGCCTGCGACACGGTGACGGGGTGGCCGTCTGCCACGCCCATGCGGGCGAACGCATCCATCGACAGGCCCAACTCACCACAGGCGACGATGGACGCGTCTTCCACCACGTTCAGCGTGGCCAGGATGCTTTTGCCATTGGCTTTGACTTCTATTTTGGAGAGGGCCTTGAAGCCCTCGGCCCGGTACACCTCGCAGTCGCGGTGCATATAGGCCACGTTCTCGTGGTAGGTGTCGATCAGGATGTGGCGCAGGGCCAGTTGGGCGGGGCTGGATGCACCGTTGCCTGGGCTTGGGCTGGTGGCGGGCTCAGAAGTCTCGTTGCTCATGGAGATAGCCTACACCTAAATGCGTTCTTAAAAAAAGAAACAGCCATGCAAAAAGGCTCCCGTAGGAGCCTTTTGTGATGGAGTGTCAATCGCTCAGACGCGCTTGCGGTACTCGCCCGTGCGGGTGTCGATCTCAACTTTGTCGCCTTGGGCCACAAAGATGGGCACGCCAATCTCAAAGCCGGTGGCGATCTTGGCGGGCTTGAGCACCTTGCCTGAGGTGTCGCCTTTGACGGCGGGCTCGGTCCAGGTGATCTCGCGCACCACGCTGGTGGGCAGCTCGACCGAGATGGCCTTGCCGTCGTAGAACACCACTTCGACTTCCATGCCGTCTTCGAGGTAACTCAGTGCGTCGCCCATGTTTTCGGACTCGACTTCGTACTGGTTGAACTCTTCGTCCATGCAGACGTACATGGGGTCAGCAAAGTAAGAGTAGGTGCAGTCTTTTTTGTCCAGAATGACCTGGTCGATCTTGTCGTCGGCCTTGAAGACGACTTCGGTGCCGAAGTTGGCGATCAGGCTTTTGAGCTTCATGCGCACGGTGGCGGAGTTGCGACCACCACGGCTGTATTCGGTCTTGAGGACGACCATCGGGTCTTTGCCGTGCATGATGACGTTGCCGGCGCGAATTTCTTGAGCGATTTTCATAAGGATGTTTTCCAGTCAGAGGGGGCCGGTCAACGCGCTCAGGCGCGCACTCTGCGGCGGGTCGATGCAGGGTGGACAAAAAAATCCGGTTAATTCCCGCAAAGCCTTGAATTTTAATGCTTTTTAAGCTGGTGCTAGGTTCGGTGCGT
>JANPNG010000157.1:0-1744 GCA_031427355.1 Hylemonella sp. | reverse complement strand
GCCCACCACGCCGAGTTTGAAGGGCTGGCCTTGCTGCAAGCTGCGGATGGCACGGCCAATGCCCGAGGGTTCGCAGTAGTAGGCGGTGGGCTGTTTGCGTTGCGCAGCGGCCATGAACTGCTCGCCGTGGTTGATGCGGCCATGCAGCATGGCGCGCTTGGGGCCCAGCGCCTTGTCGGTGCTGTCCAGCACCCGCAGTTGGCTGTAAAAGTTACGGACCACGGTGCGGTAACCGTTGACGTACTCGAACGAGATATCGGCCAGCCGCACGCCGTAGCCGAGCAGGGCCAGCAACAGCAAGACGCGCCAGACGGGTTTGAGCTCGCGCCACAGCACGGTCACCACCAGTGCTGCACACAGAAACAAGCCGATGGGCAACTCGAAGTAAGCGGTGAACACGACCGGTGCCACCAGCCCGACCAGCAGCCCTCCCAGTGCCCCGCCGACCGAAAGCATCAAATAAAACAGAGTGAGGTAGCGCAGTGGGGGTTTGCGCCGCACCAGTTCACCGTGGCAGACCATGCAAAAAACGAAGAGCGAGACGCTGATGATTGCGGTCAAAACGGGCACATCGGTACCCGCGTCCAGCACGCCGTCCATGGCCCAAAAACACAGCGGTAACGCGGCCAAAAACAACGGCCGAACGTAGTAGCGCGGCGCATCAAAGCACAGGATGAAACTGAGCAGATAAATGGTGAGCGGCAAGACCCACAAAAACGGCACCGGGGCCACGTCCTGCGTCAAATGCTGCGTCATCGCCAGCAGCAGGATGGACGCGGTCGCCGACAGGCCAATCCACAGCAGGCACTCACGCCAACCGGGATGGGGTGCGGCCTCCACCATCACGGCTTCATCGCTGACCTGCCCCGCCATGCGGCGCCAGGCCAACAGCGCCGTACACAGACACACCGCGACGAACGCGACATAACCCGACGACCAAGCCATGGCCTGTGTGCCTACGGGCCAGAATGGCTCGACCAGCACCGGGTAGGACAGCAGCGCCAGCATGGAGGCCAGATTCGACAGCGCGTACAGCCGGTAAGGATGGGCCACGGTGACCGAGGCCGGGAACGAACGCGCATACCAAGCCTGCATCAGCGGCCCGGTGGTAGACAGCATCAGGTACGGTGCGCCAACGGCGGTGGCCAGCAAGGCCAGCACGCTCCAACTCGGGTGGTCAAGCGCCGCGCCCTTCCAGGCCGGATCGGCCGCTACCGGCAACAGCGCCAGACTCAAGAGCAGCAAGCCCCCATGCACCAGCGCCTGGCGCGCAGGGGCCAGCTTTTCATGCAGCCAATGCACATAGGTGTAGCCCAGCAGCAACTCGACCTGAAAGAACACGATGCAGACACTCCAGACCGAGGACGAACCGCCAAACCAGGGCAGGATCATCTTGGCGACGATGGGCTGGATCTGGAACAACAAAAAAGCAGACAGGAAAACCGTGGTGGCAAACAAAGGCATGGGAATTTAGGGAAATCCTATTCATGTGCCGTTCGGGCTGAGCTTGTCGAAGCCTCTGAGCCCTTCGACAGGCTCAGGGCGAACGGTTTTTAAACAGTGTGGGGTTAAGAGCGCGCCTCAGACTAACAGACGCGAAGACTTGGGCACGTGCGCCATCAAAAACTCCATCTGATCGGCCAGGATGCGGCGGTTGCGCAGGATGAAGTCTTCCCACAGGCTGGGCACATAGGGAGCATAGAGCAGCGGCATATGGGCCTGCTCGGGCGTGCGGCTGCTCTTG
>JANPNG010000156.1:0-10543 GCA_031427355.1 Hylemonella sp. | reverse complement strand
CGACCCCATGCTCTCCAGCATCTGGCATGACCCGAGCATCAAACACACCGTTCACCCTGAGCTTGTCGAAGGGCAGCCCGGCTTCGACAGGCTCAGCCCGAACGGGGTATCGTTCTACGACAAAACCATTGGCCGCGTGACAGGCTGGTTTGACCACGCCACCGACCTGCTGATCGAGGCCTATCAAAGCGTCTTGCGCTGGTCGCTGCAGCATCAGCTCGCCACCGTACTGATCGCCCTGGCCATTTTCGCCACCAGCATTTTCATGGTGCCACTGCTGGGCACCGAGTTCGTACCGAAAGCGGATTTCTCCGAGACCACACTCAACTTTTACACCCCGCAGGGCTCGGCACTGGAAGTCACCGAGGCCAAGGCGCGCCAAGTGGAGAACATCCTGCACGAGTTCCCAGAGGTGAAATACACCGTCTCCACCCTCAACACCGGCAATGCCCTGGGCAAGAACTACGCCAGCGTCTATGTGCGTCTGGTGGATCGCAAGGCGCGCACGCGCAGCGTGGACCAGATGGCCAACGTGCTGCGAGAGCGGCTCAAAAGCGTGCCCGGCATCACCGTCACGCATGTGGGCTTGCTTGACGCTGTGGGCGGCAACAAGCAGGTGGAGTTTTCTTTGCAGGGGCCAGACCTGAAGGAGCTGGAGCGACTGACCGCATTGGTGACGGAAAAAATTCGCCCCATCCCCGGCCTGGTGGATCTGGACTCGAGCGTCAAGGCCAACAAGCCCACCATTGAAGTGCAGGTCAAGCGCGACGCCGCGTCTGACCTGGGCCTGAGCGTGGGCCCCATCGCCAGCGCGCTGCGCACCCTGGTGGCCGGCCAAACCGTGGGCAACTGGCGCGCGCCTGACGACCAGACCTATGACGTCAACGTGCGCCTGGCCCCCAATCAACGCCTGAACCCGCAAGACCTGGAACGCCTGCCCTTCACGGTGGGCTCTAACGCCGACGGCAGTCCGCGCATCGTCCGGGTGAACCAGATCGCCAAGGTGGTGGAGGCCACTGGCCCGAACCAGATCAACCGGCGCAACCTGACGCGCGAGGTGGCCGTCAATGCCAACGTTTTCAACCGATCGGCGGGCGAGGTGTCCAACGACATCAAGACAGCATTGGAAAACATCACGTTCCCGCCCGGCTACCGCTACGAGTTTGGCGGCTCCACCAAAAACATGGCCGAGTCGTTTGGCTACGCCATATCGGCGCTGGTGCTGGCCATTGTGTTCATCTACATGATTCTGGCCAGCCAGTTCAAGAGCTTCTTTCAGCCGCTGGCCTTGATGACCTCGCTTCCGCTGACGCTGATAGGTGTGGTGCTGGCGCTGCTCTTGTTTCACTCCACCCTCTCCATGTTCTCCATCATCGGGGTGGTCATGCTGATGGGTTTGGTGACAAAAAACGCGATTTTGCTGGTGGACTTTGCCATCCGCGCGCGGGAAGAGGGCATGCCTCGCCACGAGGCCTTGCTACTGGCCGCGCGCGTACGGCTGCGCCCCATCCTGATGACCACGTTGGCCATGATTTTTGGCATGGTGCCCCTGGCATTTGCCCTGAGCGAGGGCGCCGAACAGCGCGCCCCCATGGGCCAGGCGGTGATTGGCGGTGTCATCACTTCGTCACTACTGACGCTGGTGGTCGTGCCCGTGGTTTACTGCTATATGGATGACTTAGCCCAATGGATCCGCCATTTTTGGGTTTTAAAACCAGTTGAGCCCGTTAAAATTACAAATAAGCAAAGTTAGTCTTAGGAGTCAATGGAATGAATTTGGAACAAGCCCGCTTCAACATGATTGAGCAGCAAATCCGCCCCTGGGATGTGCTCGATACCGAGGTACTGCACCTGCTGTCCGTGGTCAAACGTGAAGGTTTTGTGCCGTTGGCCCACAAGGCCCTGGCCTTTGTCGATATGGAGATCCCCCTGCGTGGCGACCCGGAGCAAGCCCTGCGCTTGGGCCAGTGCATGCTGGCTCCCCGGGTAGAAGCCCGCATGCTGCAAGACTTGGGCGTGCGCAAGCACGAAAAGGTGTTGGAAATCGGCGCGGGTTCTGGCCATATGGCGGCTCTGCTAGCACACCGCGCCCAGCGGGTGATTTCACTGGAAGTCGAGCCCGAGTTGGTCACACTAGCGCGCGCCAACTTGCAAAAATCGGGGATTCGCAATGCCGAGGTCCTGCAGGCCGACGGTAGCAAGGGCTTGGCCGATCAAGGCCCGTTTGACGTCATCGTGCTCAGCGGCTCGGTGGCTGAAGTGCCACACGCCCTGCTGGATCAACTCAAAATCGGTGGCCGATTGATGGCCATCGTGGGCGAACTGCCGATGATGCGGGCCACCCTGATCACCCGCACAGCAGAAGTCGAGTACACCACCACGCAAGCCTGGGACACGGTGGCCCCGCGCCTGTTAAATTTCCCGGAACACTCGCGTTTCACTTTTTAAACAACGGCTCCCACCCAGCCCCAAGCCATCATGATTGAACACGTTCACCCCAGTGATCTGGCCGCCTGGCTGGAAAAAATGAAACCTTATGGTCAGCCCGTCGTGATCGACGTGCGCGAACCGCACGAACTACAAACAGCATCGATCAAGCCCCAAGGCTTCGAGCTGGTGACCATCCCCATGGGCGTGATCCCCCCGCGCCTGAATGAGCTAGACCCCACACGCCCCACGGCCTGCCTGTGCCACCACGGTGCGCGCAGCCAGCGCGTGGCCGATTACCTGGCTGCGCAGGGCTTTAGCCATGTGGCCAACATCACCGGCGGCATCAACGCCTGGTCGATCCAAATCGATCCCACTGTCCCGCGCTACTGATTGACTTCATTCAAATTCACCTCAAGTTCCAGAAAGAACACTATGAACGCAAGTCGCCTGACCCGCTTGGTTTTGGCTCTGGGTGCTGCTCTGGCTAGCCCGGTGTATGCCCAAAATTTGCAAAGTCTTTACGAATCTGCGCGTTCTTATGATGCAGCCTACCAGGCGGCCAAATTTCAATCCGAGGCTTATCTGGCCCAAGCCGATGAAGCCAAGGTCAACCTGCTGCCCACCGTGAATTTGGGCCTCTCCGGCTCCAACGGCCAGGCCAACATCATTGAGTCCACCCCGCCGCAAAATAACCGCAACTTCACCAACGCTGGCGCCACCATCACCGCCTCTCAACCGCTGTACCGCCCCGCCAATCTGGCGCTGTATGAGCAGGGCAAGAAGCAAGCCGATTTGGCGCAGGCCGTCTTGCTCACCGCCGAGCAGGATTTGATCGTGCGTTCCAGTCAGGTCTATTTTGATGTCCTCAACGCGCAAGACACTTTGGCCTTTGTGCAAGCGCAAAAGGCCGCTGTCGGGGAACAACTGGCATCCGCCAAACGCAACTTTGAAGTCGGCACTGCCACCATCACCGACACCCGTGAAGCCCAGGCCCGTTATGACTTGGTCATCGCGCAAGAAGTGGCGGCTGAAAATGATTTGCGTGTGAAAGAATTGGCGCTGAACCAGTTGGTCGGCAAAAACGATGTTGCACCGCGTCCACTGGCATCCACCAAGTTGCCCGAGTTGATGCCCACCGACCTCAACATCTGGATCCAGCAAGCACTGGACACGCACCCCACCCTCAAGCAACTTCGCGTGGTCTATGAAGTAGCACAGCTCGAGGTCAAAAAAGCCGAAGCCGGTCACAAACCCACACTCGACTTGACCGCCAGCTACGGCTACAACGACAACTCCAACGGCACCGCCGTCTCTGCCACCACCTCCAAAACCACCACCGGTGTAGTCGGCTTGTCGTTCAACCTGCCACTGTTTGCAGGCTTCTTTACCCAGAACCGGATCAAGGAAACCCTGGCGCTCGAGAACAAAACCCGCTCTGAACTGGAAGCCGCCAAGCGCAGCGTCTCGCAAGCCACACGCGCCGCCTACTTCGGCGTGATCTCCAGCCTGGGTCAAGCCAAGGCGCTGGAAGCGGCTGAGACCTCCAGCCAGAGCGCGCTGGACGCCAACAAGCTCGGCTACCAAGTGGGCGTGCGCATCAACATCGACGTGCTCAACTCACAAAGCCAGCTCTACCAAACCAAACGCGACCTGGCCAAGGCGCGCTATGACGTGCTGGTGGGCGGCCTGAAATTGCGCCAGGCCAACGGCACGCTCAAGGCCGAAGACTTACAGAGCGTCAACGCCCTGCTGCAATAGCCTTAGCACCGCCGATACGGTTTTATCGGTCGCCCCTTGGTGGGTTTGAGCAAAATCGCGGGCGACTTGCGCCATGAGAGCTTGACGTGCAGGGTCTAGCGCCAGCGCCGTGGCCGCAGCGACTGATGCCGCCATGTCCACCTGCCGCTGCGCCGCACCTGCGGACTCGGCCAAGGCTGAGGCCTCGGTGAAGTTAAAGGTGTGCGGGCCCATGAACACCGGGCACCCGCAGGCCGCCGCCTCGATCAGGTTTTGCCCGCCCAGGGGCTCAAAACTGCCACCCAGCAGGGCTGCGTCACTCAAGCCGTAGTACAGCGCCATTTCGCCCAGCGAGTCACCCAGCCACACATCCGCAGTCAGATCGTCAACCCCATCGGCAGTGCTGGGCTGGGCGGGCCATGCACTGCGGCGAGAAACGGTGAGACCTTGGGAGCGGATCAACTCAGCCACTTCGTCAAAGCGCTGCGGGTGGCGCGGGACGATCAGCCATTGAACTTTTGCCGCTGGAGATGCTATTGAATGAATAGCTTCTTGCGCTAGTGCTTGTTGGCCTACAGCCCGATTTGTCTTTAAAATTTCAAGCCAAATGACCTCTTCACCTTCGCGCGAGCTGGCGAACATGACCACAGGCCGCTTCATCGCCGCACGCCAAGTCCGACCCAGCGCCAGTTGCTCTGCATGGGGGCTGGCGTCGAACTTCACATTGCCGAACACGCCCTGCACGCGCGCGCCCAGGGCCTGCAGCCGCTGGGCGTCCCCCGGCGTTTGCGCCCACACCGCCGCCAGTGACTGGTAGGCCGGGCGCGACAGCCAGCGCCAGCGCAAGGCCTTGCGCATGGACTTTTCGCTCATTCGCGCGTTGGCCAGCGCCAGCGGCACGCCCCTCTGCGCGCAGGCGGCCGTGAGGTTGGGCCAGACCTCGGTCTCCATCAAGATGCCGATGCGGGGCTTGAAATGGGTCAGAAAGTGCTGCACGGCGGCCGGGGTATCCCAGGGTTGCCAGACCTGGCTATCGCCCGGCTGGAGCAAGGCCTGGCCCTGCGCGCGACCGGTGGCTGTGCCGTGCGTGAGCAGCAAGCGCATGCCGGGCCACTGCGCGCGCAACCGCGCCACCAGCACCGCTGCGGCACGCGTCTCACCCAGTGAGACGGCATGCAGCCAGACGGTGTGGCCGTCTGCGGGACACTCCGCTTGTGTGTAGTGCCCAAAACGCTCCTCCACCGCTTCTAGGTAGCCTGGCTCTTGCACGCCGCGCTTGCGCAGCTTGCGCAGCAGCAGGGGCTGGAGCAGCCACATCAGGCCGGAATAAAACCAGCGGATCATGCAGAAACCTCCCTCCAGGTCTGCCAAACCGCATCCACCGAGGGTGCGGGCTGCGCAAACACGCTACGCTGGCGCGTGCGCTGTTGCGGGCCAGTGCGCCAGGCGGTGTCGAAGTTGTAGATCTGCACGTGAGGCAAGTCCAGCGCCACGGCGATATGGCTCAGGCCGCTGTCCACGCCGATCACGCCTGCACAAGTCGCCAGCGCGTCGGTCAGCGCATCCAGACCCAGACGCGGCCAGACCACGGCACCGGGCAACTCGGCGGCTAGCGCTTCGCTGCGCTGCTGCTCGGCATCCGTGCCATGCAGCAAGGCCAGCGCGTAGCCTGCGGCCTGAAAGCGTGCACCCAGGGCGACCCAATGGTCGAGCGGCCATTGCTTGTCGGCGCGTGAGGAGCCGTGTACCAGCGCGATGCAAGGTTGGTTTAAAACGCTTGGGAGAGGTTTAGGGCTAGAACTAGAGCGTTCGATTTTTTGAGTTGATGAATTCACAGTTGCTATTGTTTCAATAGCTGCTCGTGCTAGTGGATATTGGGCTGCAAGGCCAAAAACCTCTGGATTTGGCACCTTGTAGCCGAAAATTTGGGCGCACAGCAAGCGGCCCCGCTGCACGGCGTGGATGTGTGCTGGCAGGGTGATGGCCACGTCAGCCACCCAGCGTGTGGGGGCCTCGTAGCCCGAGCCTTCAGTTTGATTGGCCATGGCGTAGCGCTTGCCACCCGGAGCCAGGCGCGCCAGCCAGGCCACCAGGGCGGATTTGCTCAGGCCCTGCAGGTCGATCACGGCGTCATAGGGGTCGCGTTGCAATACCTGTTTGAAGGCCTGCCACTCGGCGCGTGTGTTGGCGGAGAAGGGGGATTTGCGCCAACGCCGCAAGTCGCATTCAATGACGCGCGCCACACCCTCGCAGCGCAGCACCAGAGGCGCAAAGCCGCGCTCCACTACCCAGTCGATCTGGGCCTGCGGCAAGGCGCGGCGGATGTCCTGCACGGCGGGCATGGTGTGCACCACGTCGCCCAGGGAGGAGAGCTTGACTATGAGGATGCGCATGGGGGTTTTATTGACACCTTCATCACTCATGAAAATTTACCGTTCGGGCTGAGCCTATCGAAGCCCTTCGACAAGCTCAGGGCGAACGGCAGCGGGGTGTTTGTCATGATTTATGAAAGTATCAAAAACTGCATGCTCAATGCGCCGCCTCATCCAACACCGCATCCGGCTTGACGGTGCGCAGCAAGGCCAGCATCTCGGCCTCAATGCGGTGCAAGGCCTCTGGCGTGTGGCCTTCAAAGCGCAGCACCAGCACGGGCGTGGTGTTGGAGGCGCGAATCAGGCCAAAGCCGTCCGGCCAGTCCACGCGCAGGCCGTCGATGGTGTTGACCTGGGCGGGGGCGGCAAACGCAGCACCGGCCACCAGTTGCACCACCAGGGCATGCGGCTCGCCTTCGGCGCACTTCACATTCAACTCAGGCGTGGAAAAACTCGTGGGCAAGGCGTGCAGCACGGCGTTGGCGTCGGGCGAACGGCTCAGGATTTCCAGCAGGCGCGCACCGGCGTACGTGCCGTCGTCAAAGCCAAACCAGCGTTCTTTAAAAAAGATGTGACCGCTCATCTCGCCACCGAGTGGTGAGTCGATTTCTTTCATCTTGGCTTTGATCAGCGAGTGACCGGTCTTGAACATCAAGGCCTTGCCGCCTGCGGCTTCAATCGCGGGGGGCAGGCGCTGCGAGCACTTCACGTCAAACACGATGGTGCCGCCCGGCACGCGCTTCAGCACGTCTTGCGCAAACAGCATCATCTGGCGATCCGGGTAGATGGTCTGGCCGTCTTTGGTGACGATGCCCAGACGATCACCATCGCCGTCAAAGGCCAGGCCGAGTTCAGCATCACCCGTTTGCAAAGCTGTGATCACGTCGCGCAGGTTCTCGGGCTTGCTCGGGTCGGGGTGGTGATTGGGGAAGTTGCCATCGACCTCGCTGAACAGCTCGGTCACCTCGCAACCCAAAGCCCGCAAGATGCCGGGAGCCGACGCGCCCGCAATGCCGTTGCCCGAGTCAACCACGATCTTCATAGGCCGTGACAACTTCACGTCACCCACGATGCGTTCGCGGTAGGCGGCGGACACGTCTTCAACGCGCACGCTGCCACCGGGTTGCACCACCCAGCTTTCGTCTTGCATGGTTTGGCGCAAGGCCTGAATGTCGTCGCCATAAATGGCGCGCCCGGCCAGCACCATCTTGAAACCGTTGTAGTCCTTGGGGTTGTGGCTGCCCGTGACCTGGATGCCGCTGCGGCACAGGGTGCTGGCCGCAAAGTACAGCATGGGCGTGGTGACCATGCCGACATCAATCACCTCGACGCCTACGGCCACCAGGCCTCGTGCCAGCGCTGCCACCAAGGCCTGGCCGCTCAAGCGCCCGTCTCGCCCCACCGCGACGCAACGCTCACCTTGGCGTAGGGCCTCGGTGCCAAAGGCGCGGCCCAAGCCTTCGGCCATGGCCTCGTTCACGGTGGCGGGCACGATGCCGCGAATGTCATAGGCTTTGAAGATGGAAGGGTTGATTTGCATGGGGATGAGGGGGGGCGGGTGGTCCAACAGTGCACGAATTGTAGGCGGCGCACCCGTGCTCAGGCTTATCATGGTGCGCGCGCCACGTATGCCCCCACGAGCGCACTTTGGAGACGCCAGACCATGAACTTCCCCGCCCTCACCCAAACCCGTCAAACCCCCTCACCTTTGGGGCCGATGTTGCTGGCAGCCAGCCCGCTAGGTCTGTGCGGCGTGTGGTTTTTGGATCAGAAACATTTCCCGCCCGACGCGGTCTTGCAAGCCGCGCAAACCGGCTCTTCGGCGCTTACCCGCACAAGCGATGCGTCGTCACCTGCGCAAGCCTGGCTGAGTGAGACGGCGCAGCAATTGACCCACTACTTTGCCGGGCAGCGCCAGCACTTTGATCTGCCGCTTGACTTGAGCGCAGGCAGCGCCTTTCAGCAAAGCGTGTGGCACGCGCTGCTGGCCATTGGGCGTGGCCAGACCGAGAGCTACAGCGCGCTGGCCGCGCGCGTGGGTCGGCCCAGCGCCGCACGTGCCGTGGGCGCGGCGGTCGGGCGCAACCCCATCAGCATCATCGTTCCCTGCCACCGCGTGGTCGGTAGCAACGGCTCACTCACGGGCTATGCGGGCGGGCTGGATCGCAAGGTGACGTTGTTGCAGTTGGAGGGTTGTTTGTTGTGAATGTCCAACCATGACCCCAAGAACTGCCATCGACTTTGTCCTGCTCGCCGCCCTGTGGGGCGCGTCCTTTCTGTTGATGAAGTTGGGGGCCGCTGAGTTTGGCCCCTTTGTCACGGCTTTTTTGCGCGTGTTTCTGGCCGCGCTGTTTTTGCTGCCCTTGCTGCTATGGCAACAACAAATACCTGCGCTGCGCGCCAAGCTCGGCCCCATCCTGATGGTGGGCGTGCTCAACAGTGGCCTGGGTTTGGTTGCGTGATCGACCCAATGGTTCGCGCATCATGGGGCTGGTGATTGGCTTTGTTGGCGTGGCCGCTCTGGCCTGGGACAAGGCCTCGTTCAGCGGGGCCGACCCGATGTCGGGCCTGGCGGTGCTGGCTTGCCTTACCGCCACCCTGCTCTACGGGATTGCCGCGAGTTTCACCAAAAAGTATTTGGATGGCACGCCCGCCATGGCCAACGCGGCGGGCAGCCAAGTAGGCGGCAGCCTCGTGTTGCTGATGCCCGCTTTGATGACAATTCCAGCCAAAGTGCCCGGTTTAAAGGCGTGGATCGCGATTGGTTTGCTGGCATTCTTCTGCACCGCCATAGCCTACATCCTGTTCTTTAGGCTCATCACCCGCATGGGGCCAGCACGCACAGTGACGGTGACCTTTCTCATCCCCGTGTTTGGTGTGGCCTACGGCAGCGTGCTGCTGGGTGAGGCCTTGAGCGCAAGCATGTTGGTGTTTGGCGCGGTGATTGTGCTGGGTACGGCGCTGGCAACGGGGGTGCTGAGGCTGCCGACCAGCCCACTCAAAGGGTGAACTTCATCAGGAGCACCGTGGCTTGATATGAAAAAAGCCACCAATCTTGCGATTGATGGCTTTTCATTTTTGGCGGAGTGGACGGGAGACCCCGCCACTTTCGCGCAAATCTAATGTTCATGCGGGTTTCAAGCCGATGCGCACTCCAAGGCCACTCTCAAATAATGGCTCACTCCAATGGGCAAGTGAGCCACTACTGTAGCGCAGGATTCGAGTCCCTGTTTGGCTTTAGTACCCGCGACCGCGTGGCCCCAGAAATGGGTGTAAACGGGCGTTTTATTGGGTTTTCTTGGTCACTTGAGGCATACCCTCGATAGCGCCATAAATGGGTGTTAATGGGTGTAATATTGGTTCCATGCTGCATTCCGAGTCCCTGCAAATCACCCCTGAAGTACTCAGCCTGATCGCCCGGATCGACGAGTTCAAGGGCGCTTGGCGCGCATTGGGCACTCTCGCCCAAGACCGGTTATTGGCCCTGCGGCGCGTGGCCACCATCGAGAGCATTGGCTCGTCAACTCGGATTGAAGGCAGCAAGCTGTCCGACCGCGACGTGGAAAAGTTGCTCTCCAATCTGGAGATCAAGTCCTTCGAGACCCGCGACGAGCAGGAAGTGGCGGGCTACGCCGAGCTGATGGATCTGGTGTTCAGCTCATGGCAGGACATCCTCTTCAACGAAAACCACATCAAGCAGTTGCACCAGACCCTGCTGCGCCACAGCGAAAAGGATGAGCGGCACCGGGGCCAGTACAAGACCAACTCCAACAGCGTGGCCGCCTTCGATGAAAACGGCACCCAGATCGGCATCGTGTTCAAAACCGCCAGCCCGTTTGACACGCCGCGCCTGATGGCGGAATTGGTGGCGTGGGTCAACCAGGAGCGCGACAAGGCGCAACTGCACCCCCTGCTGATCATTTCAATTTTTGTCGTGGTCTTTCTGGAAATCCACCCGTTTCCTGGTATTTGCTCCTGCTAGCAACAAACTAAATAGCGGTTCT
>JANPNG010000155.1:0-5043 GCA_031427355.1 Hylemonella sp. | reverse complement strand
AATCAGGGACTTGTCCAGTTTGAGCCGGGTCACCGGCAATTCTCGCAAGTAGCTGAGCGAAGAGTAGCCTGTGCCAAAGTCGTCAATCGACAGATGCACACCGATGGCACGCAATTGGCGCATTTGCTCAATGGCGTTGGTGGGGTTCTTAAACATCACACCCTCTGTGATCTCCAGTTCCAGCAATTCAGGCGGCAACACGTGCTGCGCCAAGGCGGAGCGAACTTTGGACAAAAACGCTTCAGCTTCAAATTGCCTGGGCGACACATTGACCGACATGCGCAAGCCCGTCACACCCGCGTTCAGCCACTGTCGAAGCTGACCACACGCTGCGTTCAAAACCCAATCGCCCAAGGGCAAAATCAAGCCGTTTTCTTCCGCCGCAGCAATAAAGCTCAGCGGCGGCACCAATCCCTTGACTGGGTGCTGCCAACGTACCAGTGCCTCCACACCACACACTCGCCCCGTACTCACCTCAATTTGAGGCTGGTAGTGCAGCACAAACTCATCCCGAGCCAGTGCATCCTTGATGTCCTGCTTCAAGGCCATTCGGTTCAAATTGAACTGATTCATCTGCGCCGTGAAGAACTGGTAGCCGCCCTGCCCCAGTTCCTTGGCGTGGTACATGGCCAGATCCGCGTTGCCGCGCAACTCTGCCAGAGTGCGTCCGTCGGCCGGGCTGATGGCAATGCCGATGCTGGCGCTAGAGTTGATCGTCTTGCCACCCAAAAGATAAGGTGCGCGCAAACTGGCGTCGATTTTTTCAGCCACCACGCCCACGGCATTTTGACCTTCCACACCCGTCAACACCACGACAAATTCGTCGCCCCCCAAGCGCGCCACAATGTCGCACTCACGCACGCTGGCGCGCAGGCGCTTTGCCACTTCGATCAGCGATTCATCGCCAAGCTCGTGTCCCAAGGTGTCATTGATCTGTTTGAACTTGTCCAGGTCCAGCAGCAACATGGCCACCTTTTCTTTGCGCCGCGTTGCGCTTAGCAGCATTTGCTGGGTGCGCTCTTGAAAAGCAAAGCGGTTGAGCAAGCCCGTGAGCGGATCGGTCCTGGCCAGCTCTTCGAGTTGCTGTTGTGATTTGTGTAAAGCAGCCATGGGTTTGAGTTTCAAAAACAAAAGAAACCCCAGCGCCAGCGCCAAGGAAAGCGCAGCAGCGACCCAAGTTTTCTCTAGCAAATGGTTCAATGATCGCGTAATGACGAGGTGACCGACGACCTGTCCAGAATCATAAAGTTCTGTGGTCGCGGCTCTAAAGAAGGAGCCCGTCAACGGATCTGCGATACGGGAAATTGTCTGACCCTTCAAATCTTTAATCTCACGAATTTCCATCGTGCCATCACTGGGGCGACGTCTCAAAAACTCTTCCAGACGCACCACTTGGGTCTGCCACAGCTCAGGGTTCTTGTTGATGACCTGCGTGATGCTACGCGCGTTGATTTCCACCTCGGCACCAAGAATATCCAATTGAGATCTGACACCGCTGAAAAAGATGATCATCGGCGGTGTCAAGGCCATTACCAAGGCCAACATAGCAGCCAACAACAGCATCAACCGATCCGCTGGGTGGGCGTTTTTCACTGCTTCGGAATTGAGCTTGGTGGCCAACATACAAAGGCCTTAACGAACTGCCTTGACGGGCAAATTGCCTAGTTGCGTCATCAGGCCTTGACCTGCGGATGAACGTATAAAGCCCAGGAATTTTTTGACTTGGACCGACGCGTTGACATCGAAGTGAATCAGGTGCATCTCCTTGAAGTAAGGGTAGCGCCCGTTTTCCAAGTTCGCAATAGTGGGCTCCACGCCATTGACAGCGAGGACGTTGACCCGGCGGTTCTCCGAGCGCACCAGTGCCAGAGTGGAAGCGCCAAAACCGCCAGAAAGCTCCTCTACCGCATCCACCCCCTCCTGATCATTGAGTGCAATTCTTAGCCCCTTTCGCTTATGCGCTGTCAACACCGCCTCTTTCATCTCAGGCGACATGGCGGCGATAACTGTGTTGTCTGAATCCCCGAAGTCACGCAGCACCAACCGGACCGGACTTCCGTCGTGCCATTGGGGTTGACGACCAGCATAGATAGCTGCGATTTGAGTCAATGCCAGATCCTTCACCCCTGACTTGCTGGTGACAAAAACAAAAGGGGTTCTCGCATATTCGTCTGCCTGCAAGCCCGCCACGGCCTCGGCAGGTTTGAGCGCCCGGTTGGACAGCGCCATCTGTATGACTCCGGAGCTGACCGCCTTGATGCCACCCGAACTGCCCAGGCTGGGGATGATCTCGAACTGAAACTCGGGATTTCGGCTTTGGAACGCCTTTGCCAGGACGCCCATCGTCGCCAGACCCGAACCCGTGCCACCAATACGAACCACTTCGGCGTGGCCCCAACAGGGCAACCACAAACCAATGCCCAAAAAAAGCAGGGAAGCCGTGGTGAACCACAGCTTGAGCGGATCGGGAATTGTGCGGCGGCTCATATTTTCTCCTGTACTTAACTGCATTTTCGGCAAATGGCAGGAAAACTAGAGCCCCATTTGCGGGAGATTTAAGAGGCAAACTCCCGCTTCACCCGAAACCAGGCCGCATACATGGCCGGCAGCGCCAGCAGCGTGGCCACAAAACCAAAGGGCCGGTTCAGCGCCAGCAGCACGGCGGCCACGCCCGCCATGCCCAACGGCCCGGTAAGAAACACCAGCATGGCGCGGCTGAAGCTGTGCAGTTGCAACATCAGCAGGGTGAAGATCAAAAACAACATCAGCGGCACACCGGTCACGATGGAGCTGGTGCCCTTGCTGCTCTCCTCCACCGCGCCTGCCACCTCAAAGCGGTAGGCGTTTTGCCCGGCGGCGTGCCAGGTCGCCTCTAGCATGCGCAAGGCGGGCAGCAGCTCGGCGGTGACGGTAGCGCCCTGCAAGCCTTCGGCGTTTACACCCGCAAAGCCTAAGCGACAATCTCCCCCGTGAACCCTTCCCCCACCCCTGCCCCCATCACCCATTACGAAAACTTCCCCGTGGCCTCTTGGCTGTGCCCGCCGAGCCTGCGCGCACCGATTGCCGCCATCTACCACTTTGCTCGCATGGCTGATGACATTGCCGACGAGGGCGACGCGCCTGCTCAGGCGCGTCTGGACGACTTGGCCGCGATGCTCGCTGACGTGCACGCCGCCGCGCAAGGCGTCGTTGGTAGCGGGCGCTGGCCGCAGATCTTTGCGCCCTTGCAGGCCATGATCCATGCCTTTAATCTGCCCGTGCCGCTCCTGGCCGATCTGCTGGACGCCTTCACGCAAGACATCATCAAAACCCGCGACCAGAGCGGCTACGCCGACCGCACCGAGTTACTGGACTACTGCCGCCGCTCCGCCAACCCGGTGGGCCGCTTGCTGCTGCACCTGTACGGCGTGAACGACGCGCAGGCCTTGCTCCGCAGTGACGACATCTGCACCGCGCTGCAACTCATCAACTTCTGGCAAGACCTGAGCGTGGACATCCCGCGTGGGCGCTACTACCTGCCCGAGCAAGATTGCGCCGCGCACGGGGTGAGCCGGGCCGACTTGCAAGCCCTGAAGCAAACTGAAGTTGCTACAAATTTAATAGCTGCTCACGCACATTTTGCAAGGGCTACCATGCTAAATGGCATTGAGTTAGTGCACCAAATCCCTGGCCGCGCTGGTTGGGAGTTGCGCCTGGTGGTGCAAGGTGGTCTGCGCATTTTGGACAAGATCGAAGCCCTGAACTACGCCACACTCCAGCAGCGCCCCAAGCTCAGCGCCTGGGATGTGCCGGTGATGTTGTGGCGTGCGCTGTGGATGTGACCTTGGTGATGATTTCTACCATGACGATGTGTGATCTCTCGTTGTTCGTCCAGCTTCAGGCTGCTACTTCGCGGGATCAGGTCGGCGGCGCACTCAGCTCCGCGGCTGTCCCCCAGGTCGGCCTAGGGCCGACACTTCCTCCTTTATGCCGCTGCGCTGAGCGCACCACCGGCCTGATCCTGCCGACGCCCCTCGTCATTCCCGCGAAGGCAGGAATCCAGTCTTGTGGCACACCAACCATGTTCGCTGCCCAGGCGCTTGGGGTGAGTGGCGCAGCGAAATCAAGGAGGAGCCCGAAGGGCGGGGGACATTCGCGGAGCCACTCACCCCAAGTGCCGGGGCGTACAAAAGTCTTGAACCAGATGTCTCGGAATCGAACGCGATAGAACGCGCACCCATCGAAGACCAGCGCAACACGGAATCCAGTTAACAATCGCTCTATGACCCCAGAACAATACGTTCAGCAAAAAGCTGCCGCCTCAGGCAGCAGCTTTTATTACGCCTTCCTCTTTCTGCCCAAACCGCGGCGCGCCGCCATCACCGCCTTCTACGCCTTTTGCCGCGAGGTGGACGATGTGGTGGACGAGGTGCACGACCCGAGCGTGGCGCGCACCAAGCTGGCTTGGTGGCAAGCCGAGGTGGACAAGTCTTACGCAGGCTCGCCCACGCACCCCGTCATGAAAGCGCTGATGCCGCTGGCCGCTGATTACGGCATCGAGGCGCGCCACCTGCAAGCCGTGATTGAAGGCTGCCAGATGGACCTGGAGCAAACCCGCTACCTCGACTTCCCCGGCCTGCAACGCTACTGCCATCTGGTGGCGGGCATCGTGGGCGAAGTGGCGGCGCAAATCTTTGGCCAAACGCAAACCCAGACCACCGCCTACGCCCACAAACTGGGCCTGGCCTTTCAGCTCACCAACATCATCCGCGACGTGGGCGAAGACAGCTTGCGCGGGCGCATCTACCTGCCAGTGAGCGAGTTGCAGCAGTTTGACGTGAAGGCGCACGAGATCCTCAAGCGCACCTACTCAGACCGCTTTACCGCCTTGATGCAGTTCCAGGCCCAGCGCGCTCACCACCTGTACGACGAGGCCCTGGCCCTGCTACCCGAAGCCGACCGGCGCACCCAAAAACCTGGCCTGATGATGGCCAGCATCTACCGAACCCTGCTGCGCGAAATCGAGCGCGACAACTTCCAAGTGCTGCACCAGCGCGTGAGCCT
>JANPNG010000154.1:0-2655 GCA_031427355.1 Hylemonella sp. | reverse complement strand
GGTGCCGGGCCGCCCCAAGCCGGGTGACGCCCCCTCGGGGGGCAGCGACCCACACGAAGTGGGGGAGCGTGGGGGCCTTGTTCCAGCGCCAGTCATCATGGTGTCAGGGCGCATGTTCCCGGTGGAGCAGCGCTGGCGGCCTTTTGAAGAAAGCCGCGAGTACGGGCTCAACGAGGCGCTTGCCGATGCGGTAGACGAGTTGTGGACGGGCCATGCCGGCGGCGACATTCTTATTTTCCTGCCCGGCGAGCGCGAAATCCGCGAGGCGGCAGACCACCTGCGTGGCCACCTAAGTCACCACGCCGTGACGCGCAACGCCGAAGTCTTGCCCTTGTTCGCGCGCCTGAATCAGGCCGAGCAAGAGCGGATTTTTGACAGTCACAACGGACGCCGCATTGTGTTGGCCACCAACGTGGCCGAGACCTCGCTCACCGTTCCCGGCATTCGCTACGTGATTGACGCAGGTACAGCGCGCGTGAAGCGCTACAGTTTCCGTAGCAAGGTGGAGCAGTTGCTGGTCGAGCCGATCAGCCAAAGCTCGGCCAATCAGCGCGCCGGGCGGTGTGGCCGTGTGGCCGACGGCATCTGCATCCGCCTGTATGACGAGAAAGATTTTTCGGGCCGCCCGCGTTTTACCGACCCCGAGATCCTGCGCTCGTCCCTGGCCGGGGTGATCTTGCGCATGAAGTCCCTGCACTTGGGCGTGGTGGAGGACTTCCCCTTTATCGAAGCACCTTCGGGGCGCGCCATTGCTGACGGCTATCAGTTGTTGACCGAGCTGGGTGCGGTGGACGACGCCAATGAGTTGACGCCCATGGGCCAGGAGCTGTCCCGACTGCCGCTGGACCCGCGTGTGGGCCGCATGATTCTGGAGGCGCGCAGCCGCAGTGCCTTGGACGAGGTGCTGGTGATTGCCAGCGCCCTGAGCGTGCAGGACGTGCGCGACCGCCCGATGGATGCGCAGACCCAGGCCGACCAAGCGCACGCCAAGTTTGATGACGAGAAGAGCGAGTTCAGCGGGTATCTGAAGCTGTGGAAGTGGATCAACGATGCGCGGGGAGGGCACAACAAGGAACATAAGCTTTCGAACCGCCAATACGAGCAACTGCTGCGCCAGAACTTCATCAGCATGCGCCGCTTGCGCGAGTGGCGCGACATCCATTCGCAACTGCTCACCGTGGTGGCCGAGCACAAGTGGCAGCTCAATGCGGCCCCGGCCAGCTACGAGCAACTGCATCTCTCCATGCTGGCCGGGCTGCTGGGCAACATCGGCTGCAAGCTCGATCCTTCGACAGGCTCAGGACAGGCGGATAACAGCAGCGAGTACCTGGGCGCACGCGGCATCAAGTTCCACCGCCATCCGGGTGCGCATTTAGCCAAAAAACCGGGCCGCTGGATTGTGGTGGCCGAACTGGTGGAAACCACGCGCCTGTTTGGCCGGGGCATCGCCGCGATTGAGCCGCAATGGGTGGAGCAGGTGGCGGGCCATTTACTCAAGAAACAATTGCTCGACCCGCACTGGGAAAAGAAGGCTGCTGAGGTGGTGGCGCTGGAGCGGGCCACGCTCTACGGCATCGTCATCTACAACGGGCGGCGCACCAACTATGGCCGGGTGGATCCACCCGCCGCGCGCGAGATTTTCATTCGCGAAGCGCTGGTGAGTGGGCAGTGGGAGACGCCGCTGCCGTTCCTCGCCGCCAACCAAAAGCTCGTCACCCAGGTGGAGGAGCTGGAGCACAAGTCACGCCGCCAGGACGTGCTGGTGGACGACGAACTGATCTACGCGTTTTACGACCAGCAGTTGCCCCCCGACGTGTGCAGCGGCCACAGCTTTGAGCGCTGGTATCGGGAGGCGTCGCGCAAGCCTGAATACACCCCCGCCAAAGCCGGAGCGCCCTCGCGCCTGTTGCTGCTCACGCGTGACGAACTGATGCGCCACGAGGCCGCAGGCATCACCACCAACGCCTTCCCCAAGACGATTCGCTTGGGCGGCGTGGACTGTGCGGCCAGCTATCTGCACGAGCCGGGTGACGCCAAAGACGGACTCACCGTGACCGTTCCACTGTTTGTGCTGAACCAGGTGCTGGATGAGCGCTGCGAGTGGCTGGTGCCCGGCATGCTCAAGGACAAAATCCAGGCCCTGCTCAAAAGCCTGCCGCAGCGCTCGCGGGGTCGTTTCGTGCCCTTGCCCGAGAATGCCACGCGGCTGGCGGCGTTGCTGGGCACGCCAGAGCTGTGGGGCCACACCGGCTTGACCGATGCGCTGCTCAAACAAGTGCGCCAAGAATGCTCGCTGGACGTTAAGCGCGGCGACTTCAAGCTCGACATGCTCAGCCCGCACCTGTTCATGAACTTCCGCGTGGTGGACGAGCATGGCCGCCAACTCGGGCACGGGCGCAACCTGGGGGCGTTGAAGGCCGATCTGGGTGCGCAGGCGAGGGGGGCGTTTCAGGCACTGGCGGGGCTGAAGTTGGCAAGCTCGTTAACGGATGCCTCTGTGGCTCTAAAACAAGAGTCAAATCGGCCTGAAGGCCAATCAGAACTGGCGCAAGCAGCTCCTGAAAATATAGCAACTCAAACGCAAAATCAAACTCAGAATCAAGCGTCCAAGGCACCGCCCAACTGCCCCGCCGGTCAGCGCTACACCGCCTGGAC
>JANPNG010000153.1:0-10747 GCA_031427355.1 Hylemonella sp. | reverse complement strand
TTTCCAGTCAGAGGGGGCCGGTCAACGCGCTCAGGCGCGCACTCTGCGGCGGGTCGATGCAGGGTGGACAAAAAAATCCGGTTAATTCCCGCAAAGCCTTGAATTTTAATGCTTTTTAAGCTGGTGCTAGGTTCGGTGCGTGACTCAGGCCCGGCGCGAAGCGACAAATACCAGCAACTGGCTCACCAGGTCGTCTTGTTGCCACAAGCCTTGGCGCGCCGCACGCGTGACTTCGCCCCAGAGGGGCAGGGCTAGAGCCAGAGGGACTAACGGCGCATCGTTAACGCCGTTCCAGCGCAGGTGAAATTGGCGCAGTGATTCGGGTGCTTGCAGCCTGCCCAAAAACGCGTTCAGCTTGTCATGGTGGGCGTCATCAAATTGCGGGTAGATGTGCCAGATGAAGGGCTTGCCCGCCCAGAGGGCGCGCACCAGCGAGTCCTCACCGCGCACAAAATTCAAATCACAAGCCCACAGCAGGTGATCAAAATTACCTTGGCTGAAGTAAGGCAGGTATGAAATTAATAGCTGCTTACGCACATTCCATAAGGGCTGCAGCCTGTTTTTATTGTCAATTTCATGTTGCACGGCGATGCTGGCGCGGCCCGCTGTGACCAGTAGCCGGCTGGGTGTGTCGTCATTGGCGAGTTGTGCTGTTAAGTCCGCTAGGGCGCTGGGCTCGTAGCAAAACAATGAGATCAGGCGTTCGTTGGTGCGTCGTGTTATGTCGAGGGCGCTCAACCAGGCATCGCGGTCAAAGTGGGCTTGCCGGTCAAGCAGATCGGCCTCACGCAGCAGCCCGCCCGTGCGTGGTGTGAAGCCGGGGTAGAAAAAATGTTTGTGCAGGCCCGCACCAGGGCCACTCATCACGGGTGAAGTCAAACCGTGATTGCGCTCCACATAGGCTTGTGCAGACAGGTATTCGAGGTTAATCCAAGTGTGTTTTTTACCTGTAGCCCTTATGGCACTAGCGTGAGCAGCTATAAATTCAGGCGCAATCTCGCAACCGAAAGCTTCGACCCAAACGTCCCCGGGCGAGAGCCCTTGCACATCCAGCGCGGGCGTCCAGGCCATGACCTCAACACCGGGGCAGCCGCCAGGGGCCATCCAGCTCAGGGCGCTGGCATCGTCCACCCACAGGCGAACCCGTTGGCCTCTTGCGGCGAGTTGGCAGCTCAAGCGCCAGCACACGCCCAGGTCGCCATGGTTGTCAATGACTTGGCAGAAGATGTCCCACAGCAGTGCGGGCGGGGCTGAGGGGGCCGTCATGGAGGCAGGCGTGTTTATCGCGTCAGAAAGCTCAAAATCCGCTCGATGCTTTTCCCATAAGGCGGGAGCAGTAGCCGGGTCATGGCCCAGCGGCTTTGGTGAAAAATGGGCCGCATTTTGGAGAAGGTTTCAAAGCCTTCTCGCCCATGGTAGTGGCCCATGCCCGACTCGCCCACGCCGCCAAAGGGCAGGTCGTGCTGGCCCACGTGAAACAGCGCGTCGTTGATGGACACGCCCCCCGACATGACCTGGTTGAGCAGATCATCGATCAGCGCTGGGTCGTTAGTGAAAGGGTAAAACGCCAAGGGGCGTGGCTTGGCGTTGATGGCAGTGACCACCGCTTGCACCGAGTCATAGGGCACGATGGGCAGGATGGGGCCAAAGATTTCGCGCTGCATGAGCGTGCTGTTGGCATCCGGGTTCACCACGGCGTGAGGTGCAATTTTGCGGGTGCTGGGGTCACTCATGTCACCCCCCATCAGGTTGACCACCTCTGAGCCGTCGGCGCGCGCTTGTTCCAGCGTTTGCATCAAGCGCGTGTAGGCGCTGTCGTTGATGATGGCGGTGTAGTCCGGTGAAGCCAAGCTGGGGTAGCGAGCTTTAACCATCGACTGGCATAGCCCGACAAACTCGGCCACTTTGGCGCGCGGCACGTACACGTGATCGACCGTTGTGCAAATTTGACCCGCATTGGCAAACTTGACGTACAAGATGCGCGATGCAGCGGTTTGCAGGTCGAAATCATCCAGCACCAAGGCGGGTGATTTGCCCCCCAGCTCCAGCGTAACCGGGCACAAGTTTTGCGCCGCTGCCGCCATGACCAGGCGACCGGTGGTGCATGAACCCGTGAAGAGCAAATGGTCAAAAGACAAGCCAGAAAAAATCTGCCCCACACCACCTGTCTCGTCGATGAACAGGAGTTTTTCGGGCGGGAAATAAGCCGGTATTTTTTCAATCAATAACTGAGCAAGGTGCCGCGAGTTTTCACTCAGCTTGACCATGGCGCGATTGCCTGCGGCAAAAATGGCCGCCAAAGGCGTGAAGCTCAAGTTGATCGGAAAATTCCAGGGTGTGATCACGCCCACCACCCCCAGCGGCTGGGGCACTACGCGATTGCTGGCCAAGCCAAAGGCTTTGCGATCCACCGCGCGAGACTGCGGGCGCATCCAGCGCTTGATGTGTTTTAGCGCGTGGCCAACACCGCTTTGGGCGGGGATGATTTCAAACAGCATCGTCTCGTGGCGCGAGCGGTGGCCGTAGTCCGCAGAGATGGCCGTGCAAATCTCGTCTTTGTGGTCGCTCAAAAATTGTTGGAGTTTCTTCAGGTCAACGCAGCGGCTGGTGTAATCCGGGACGGGGAGGGCTTGATAGGCTGATCGCTGCAAGGCAAGCGCTTTTGTCAATTCGGTGTGGTTCATCGCGCCATGGTCTCTAAAAATTCATTCTATTCGGGATGCTCTGTCACTCTTGCGTCATCCGCTGACCGGGCACAATCTGGCAATGACATTTCCAGCCCACCACACTTTTTTTTGGCACGACTATGAAACCTTCGGCCTCAACACGCGCCGCGACCGACCCGCGCAGTTTGCGGGCATTCGCACCGACGCCGAGTTGAACGAAGTGGGCGAGCCGGTGATGATCTATTGCCAGCCCGCCAACGACTATTTGCCCGACGCCACCTCCTGCCTCATCACCGGCATCACGCCCCAGCACTGTCTGGCGCATGGCCTGCCCGAGCATGCTTTTGCCGCGCGCATCGAGGCGCTGCTGGCCCAGCCCGGCACCATTGGCGTAGGCTACAACACCATCCGCTTTGACGACGAGGTGACGCGCTTCATGTTTTGGCGCAACCTGATTGATCCCTATGCGCGCGAGTGGCAAAACGACTGCGGGCGATGGGACATCCTGGACGTGGTGCGCATGGCCTACGCGCTGCGGCCTGAGGGCATCCAGTGGCCGCTCAAAGACGATGGCAAGCCCAGCTTCAAGCTCGAAGACCTGGCCCGCGCCAACGGCTTGCTGCACGAGGCCGCGCACGATGCCCTGTCTGACGTGCGCGCCACCATCGCTCTGGCAAGGCTGATTCGTGACAAGCAACCCAAGCTGTTTGATTTTTGCCTGGGCCTGCACAAAAAAGACCGTGTCGCCGCAGAGCTGGGCTTGCCCACCAGTGCGCAGATGGCCCAACCTTTTTTGCATGTCTCGGGCATGTTCCCGCCCGAGCGTGGATGCTTGGCTCTCATGTGGCCGCTGGCCACCCACCCCACCAATAAAAACGAGCTGCTGGCCTGGGACCTGGCCCATGACCCGAGCGAGTTGCCGCTGCTGGACGTGGCCACGCTTCGTCAGCGACTGTTCAGCAAGTCGGCGGATTTGCCTGAAGGCGTGCAGCGGCTGCCGCTCAAATCGGTCCACCTCAACAAGTCACCCATGGTGGTGCGCAAGCTCAAAACGCTCACCGGTGAGATGGCCGCCAAGTGGGGTGTGGACATCGAGGCCGCGCTGGTCAACGCCGAGAAAGCGCGCGCATTGCCCGACATGAGCGCCATCTGGCCCGAGGTCTACAGCCGCCCCCAAGAGGCCACGCCCGACGTGGACGAAGACCTCTACGGCGGCTTCATCAACAACGCCGACCGCAGGCGGCTCAACCAGCTGCGCGCTTTATCACCCGCTGAGCTGGCCCACAGCCGCACCGGCTTTGATGACGACCGGCTCGGCGAGCTGCTGTTTCGCTACCGGGCTCGCAATTTCCCTGACACCCTTTCGCCCGAAGAGGCCGAGCGCTGGGAAGCACACCGCGTTGCGCGCTTGCTGGAGGGCGAGGGCGGTGCGCGCAATGTCGATGCGCTGCTGGCTGAGTTGGATACTTTGTCAGAGACCGCCGATGCGCGGGCCGAAGAGATTTTGGCCGCGTTGTCTGACTACGCGGAAGCGATAGCGCCAGAGCTGGGCTGAACCACGCTGGCCCCTGCCTGTGCCGCTTGGCCATCTTCGGCAGACTGCACGCCCGAGACACCGATGGCACCGATGACCGAGCCGTCTTGCAACAGCGGGATGCCACCCTCCATCGGGCACATGCCCTCGATGGCCAGCAGCCGCAGACCCGCCCCGCCTGCAGCGATGGCGTCTTCAAACACCTTGGTGGGGCGCTTGAAGTTGACCGCAGTGAGGGCCTTGGCTTGCGCCACCGCAATGCTGGCGTAGTGCACGTCATCCATCTTGTGAAAGACGACCAGGTGGCCCGAGCTGTTCACTACGGCGATGCACATCTTCCACCCATGGGCCAGCGCGACCGCTTCGGCACGCGCTGCGACCTGCTGGGCCAGGTCGAGCAAAATGGGCGGGCCGTAGGGGGGTGAAGAGGGCGGTGTGATGGGGGTGTCGGTACTCAATGAAGCCTCCGGTCTGTGATGTTTTGTGGCGTGGCGATATGCTTGACTGAACTATAGCCCCGACAATCAGCCGCATGACGGACGAATCTTTAGACACTTCACAGAACCCCGTGTGGGCCGCCCTGCTGAGCGAGGTTGCCGCGCTGCCTCCGCGGCCTGGCGTGTATCGCTATTTCGACGCTGAAGGTTCGGTGCTGTACGTGGGCAAGGCGCGCGATTTGAAGAAGCGTGTGACCAGTTATTTTCAGAAGAACCATGGCGGCACACGCATCGGCCACATGGTGAGCAAAATTGCCCGCATGGAGACCACGGTGGTGCGCTCTGAAGCCGAGGCCTTGCTGCTGGAAAACAACCTCATCAAGACGCTCAAGCCGCGCTACAACATTCTGTTTCGGGATGACAAGAGCTACCCCTACCTGCGCATGACCGGGGCCAGCCCGCCCAAGCCAGGGGTGAGCGGCGCGCAGGCGACGGTGTTTCCCCGGGTGTCTTACTACCGGGGTGCGGTGGAGAAAAAACACCATTACTTTGGCCCTTACCCGAGTGCCTGGGCGGTGAAAGAGGGCATCTTGCTGCTGCAAAAAGTGTTTCACCTACGCACCTGTGAAGACTCGGTGTTCAGCAACCGCACGCGGCCCTGTTTGCTGTACCAGATCAAGCGCTGCTCGGCCCCCTGCGTGGGGCACATTTCCGCCGAGGCGTATGCGCAGGACGTGGCCCATGCCGAGGCTTTTCTGAAGGGTGATACCGAGCAGGTGATGTCGGTGCTGGAGGCGCGGATGATGGCGCATTCGGATCGACTGGAGTTTGAGCAAGCGGCGCCCTTGCGCGACCAGATTGGTGCCTTGTCCAATGTGCTGCACCAGCAGGCGGTGGACAACGTGGCGGACAAGGACGTGGACATTTTGGCGGTGAAGGTGCAGGGCGGGCGGGCCTGCGTCAACCTGGCCATGGTGCGGGGTGGACGGCATCTGGGCGACCGCGCTTACTTTCCCGTGCATGTGGAGGACGCGGCAGGGGTTTACCGGGGTGATGAAGAGAGTGAGACGCCGGATGAAAAAGCCCCATGCGTTGAAGTTCAAGTGCTGGAGGCCTTTATTGCGCAGCACTACATGGACGTGCCGGTGATGCCCTCGCTCATCACCAGCGAGCCGGTGGCCAAGAGTCTGATCGAGGCCTTGTCTGTGCAATCAGGCGTGCGGGTGAGTGCGGTGCACCAGCCCCGAGAGCAGCGCCGCATATGGCTGGAGATGGCGCAGACCAATGCCGGGCTGCAATTGGGTCGCCTGCTGGCCGAAGAGGGCTCCCAGCAGGCGCGCACCCGTGCGCTGGCGCAAGCGCTGGATTTGCCGCAAGATCAATTGGACGAATTTCGGGTGGAATGTTTTGACATTTCGCATACGGCGGGCGAGGCCACGCAGGCGTCTTGCGTGGTGTTTCATCACCACAAGATGCAAAACGCGGAGTACCGGCGTTTCAATATTGAAGGCATCACGCCGGGCGATGACTATGCGGCCATGCGCCAGGTGCTGACGCGCCGCTATGCCAAGCTGGCCGAGAGCTTGCGCCTGGAGGGGGGCGGGGCGGACACAGCCGCAGCAACGGCTCGGCTGCCGGATCTGGTGCTGGTGGATGGCGGCAAGGGGCAGGTGGCGATGGCGCGCGAGGTGTTCGAGTCGCTCGGGCTGGATCTGTCGCTAATCGTCGGGGTCGAGAAAGGCGAGGGGCGTAAAGTGGGGCTGGAAGAGCTGGTCTTTGCCGATGGCCGCGAGAAGGTTTATCTGGGTCATGATTCAGCCGCGCTGATGCTTGTGGCGCAGATTCGCGATGAAGCCCACCGCTTCGCCATTACCGGCATGCGGGCGCAGCGCGCGCGGGTGCGGGTGGGGGGCAGCAAGATTGAAGAAATCCCCGGCGTGGGGCCTAAGCGTCGCGCTAAATTGCTGCAACGCTTTGGTGGTGTGCGGGGTGTGGCGGAGGCGAGTGTGGAAGACATGACCTCGGTGGAGGGGATATCTAGAGAGCTGGCTGAGTCGATTTACCGGGCGCTGCATTGACCCCACCCCTTGGCGCTCATGCCACAATGGCGCCATGTTTCTCACTATTCCCACCATCATGACCTGGACGCGCATTGTTGCGATTCCCTTGATCGTGGGGGTGTTTTACTTGCCACTCGATTTGGTCACTAAAAACCTGATCGCCACCCTCATGTTTGTCGTGTTTGCCGCCACCGATTGGCTGGACGGCTACCTTGCACGCGTTCTCAATCAAACATCCGCCTTCGGCGCATTTCTCGACCCGGTGGCCGACAAAATTCTGGTCTGCGCCAGCATTTTGGTGCTGGTGCACCTGGGGCGGGCTGACGTGTTTGTGGCGCTCATCATCATTGGCCGCGAGATTGCCATTTCGGCCCTGCGCGAATGGATGGCCCAGATCGGCGCGGCCAAAAGCGTGGCGGTGCACATGATCGGCAAGCTCAAAACCGTGTTCCAGATGGTGGCCATCCCCTTCCTGCTGTATGACGGTGTGCTCCTGGGGCTGAACACCCGGAACTGGGGCAATTTCCTGATCTGGGTCGCCGCCGTGCTCACGGTCTGGTCCATGATTTATTACCTTCAAAAAGCCCTGCCTGAAATACGGGCACGGGTGAAATGAGCGCTCGCCACCAAGGGGGCGCCCTGTTGCGGGCAATGCCCCTGGTGTTTGTGCTGATCTGGAGTACCGGCTTTATCGTGGCTCGCTACGGCATGCCCTACGCACCGCCGATGAAGTTTCTGGTGGTGCGCTATGCCCTGTCCATTCTTTGTTTTTTGCCTTGGATCGTGCTGGCCCGTGTGGCCTGGCCGCGCAACTCGGCGCAATGGCTGCACCTGTCGGTGGTCGGTGTACTGATCCATGCGGGTTATCTGGGCGGTGTGTGGTCGGCCGTTAAGGCAGGGATGGGTTCGGGCTTAAGTGCGCTGATCGTCGGCCTGCAACCGGTGCTGACCGCCATCTGGTTGTCATCCACGGGCAGCCAAGTCACGCGGCGGCAGTGGCTGGGGCTGGGGCTGGGCTTTGTGGGCCTGGCCTTGGTGGTGTCCGGTAAATTTGGACAGGGCGGCGAGATTGATGGACTCAATCTGTCGTTTGCCTTGTTTGCCTTGCTCAGCATCACCATCGGCACGCTGTACCAAAAGCGCTTTGTCACACCCTGTGATGTGCGCAGCGCTAATACAGTACAGCTCATCGCGGCCCTGGTGGTCACGCTGCCCCTGACGCTGCTGGAGTCGGAGTTCATCCAATGGAATGGACAGCTAGCATCGGCCATGGCTTGGTCAGTGTTGGCTTTGACGCTGGGTGGTAGCTCGCTGCTGTACCTGTTGCTTCAACGCGGCGCTGCTACAGCCGTCACCAGTTTGTTGTACCTGGTGCCGCCCACCACGGCTTTGATTGCCTGGATTTTGTTTGACGAGTCCGTCACGCTTGTTACCTTGCTCGGTACGGCGATCACGGTCTTCGGTGTGAGCCTGGTGGTGCGCACGTCGCCCTCACCATCATCTTCGGCATGAAGGATCAGCTATGAACCCAGAGATCAACCTGTTCCCAGGCTTTTCGGTTGACCGCGTGTCGCGCGACGGCGTGACCCTGCACACCCGGCGTGCCGGGCAGGGGCCTGCCCTGCTGCTGCTGCACGGTCACCCGCAAAGTCAGGCCATGTGGCACAGGGTGGTGCCTGCCTTGACGCCGCATTTCACGGTGGTGATGATGGATTTGCGCGGTTATGGCGACTCAGATCGCCCGTTGTCCGATCCTGAACACAAGGCCTTTAGCAAGCGTGAGATGGCGCTGGATGCGATGGCCGTCATGCGGCACCACGGCTTTGAACGCTTTCAGCTGCTGGCCCACGACCGGGGCGCGCGCGTGGCCCATCGTTTGGCGCTGGATCATGCGCAAGCGGTGGAGCGGCTGATGCTGCTCGACATTGCGCCCACGCTGGCGATGTACGAAAACACCACCGAGGCATTTGCCAAGGCCTATTGGCACTGGTTCTTTTTGATCCAGCCGCCTCCCTTGCCCGAGGCCTTGATCGATTCCGACCCGGTGCGCTACATCCGCAGCGTGATGGGTCGTCGCCACGCGGGCTTGGCGGCGTTTGTACCCCAGGCCATGGCCGAGTATGAGCGCTGTATTCAGATCCCCGGCACGGCCCACGGCTTGTGTGAAGATTACCGTGCCAGTGCGACCATCGACCTGGAGCATGACCGTGCGGATATCGCTGCAGGTATCCAGCTTGCGCAGCCTTTGCGCGTGCTGTGGGGCGATCACGGCGCGGTGGGGCAGTGCTTTGATGTGATGGGGCTATGGCAAGCGCGTGCGGTGCAGGTAACAGGGCAGGGCTTGCCCTGTGGGCACTACATTGCCGAAGAAACGCCTGAGGCTTTGCTGGCAGAGGTTTTGAATTTTTTTAGGAGAGAGTCATGAGAAAAAAACGAATCGCAGTGATCGCCGGTGACGGCATTGGCAAAGAGACCATGCCTGAGGGCGTGCGTGTGATGGAAGCGGCGGCGTCCAAGTTTGGTATCGACTTGCAGTTCGATCATTTTGACTTTTCTAGTTGGGACTATTTTGAGAAGCACGGCCGCATGATGCCGGAGAACTGGAAAGACCTGGTGGGTGGGCACGACGCCATTTATTTTGGCGCGGTGGGCTGGCCCGAGAAGATTGCAGACCATGTCTCGCTGTGGGGCTCGTTGATTTTGTTTCGACGCGAGTTTGACCAGTACGTCAATTTGCGCCCGGCGCGCCTCATGCCCGGCATCATCGCGCCTGTGGTGCGCCGCGATGGCAGTCGGCGTGAGCCGGGTGAGATCGACATGTACATCGTGCGCGAGAACACCGAGGGGGAGTACTCCAGCATTGGCGGGCGCATGTTCCCTGGTACTGAACGCGAGATGGTGATGCAAGAGTCCATCTTCACTCGCCACGGGGTGGACCGCGTCCTGAAGTTTGCGTTTGAGCTGGCCCAGTCGCGCCCCAAAAAGCACCTGACCAGTGCCACCAAATCCAATGGCATTGCGATCACCATGCCGTATTGGGATGAACGCGTGGAGGCCATGGCCAAGGGCTACCCTGACCTCAAGCTCGACAAGTTTCACATCGACATACTGACCGCGCACTTCGTGCAGCGCCCCGACTTCTTTGACGTGGTGGTGGCCAGTAATTTGTTTGGCGACATCCTCAGTGACCTGGGGCCAGCCTGCACCGGCACCATCGGCATTGCGCCCAGCGCCAATTTGAATCCCGACCGAAAATTTCCCTCACTGTTCGAGCCTGTGCATGGCTCAGCACCAGACATCGCCGGTCAAGGCATCGCCAACCCGATTGGACAGATCTGGTGTGGCGCCATGATGCTGGAGTTCTTGGGCCATAAGGACGCGCACGATGCTGTGTTGCTGGCGATTGAAAAAGTGCTGGACCCCAAGAACGGTGCCCCGCGCACGCGCGACATTGGTGGCACGGCCAGTACCCGTGATGTGGGTAAAGCTATTGCAGCGGCCCTCTAACCGATTTCGTGCTTGGCGTGAAGCTGTGGCTTACCCGTGGGTCGAATTATTTTTCTGTATCTGACGTGTAAATCGTCAGAGAAAGCCGTCTAAAATTCGCACCCACGCTGCTGTTAAGTGGCCGTTTTTATTGACATCAGAAATTGAGCCCCGAATTTTTTGAAGAGACAATTTAAATTAACGTAGTTTCTAAAACAGGAGAGAGTTGTGAATAAGACCGAACTGATCGAACACATCGCCAAGCACGCTGATATTTCCAAGGCAGCCGCCACCCGCGCTCTGGAGTCCACCATTGGCGCGGTCAAGACCACGCTGAAAAAAGGCGGAACAGTTTCCTTGGTGGGTTTTGGTACTTTTGCCGTGGGTAAACGCGCCGCTCGCGTGGGTCGCAACCCCCGCACTGGCGATGCGATTAAAATCAAGGCCGCCAAAGTCCCCAAGTTTCGTCCAGGCAAGGGTTTGAAAGACGCCCTGAATTGACAAGTTATCGGTGGGGTGCTTAGCTCAGTTGGCAGAGCGGCGCCTTTACACGGCGTAGGTCGG
>JANPNG010000152.1:0-2687 GCA_031427355.1 Hylemonella sp. | reverse complement strand
GGGGTCATGGTGCCGGGCTGGGCGGTCATAGGCGGGGCGGCAGGATCAGTGGAGTACACAACAGTTGGCGAATTGGAAAAGTCGCCCATTGTCCCTGATTCAAGCGTCGGCACATGGGCTGCGGCAAGGTCGGCGGGCGATTCGGTCACACTGAACCTGCGATGATTCGCGCCATGTTGTCCACACCCTCCACAAGCAGCCAGCCCGACTCACGCCAAGCGGTGCTGCGCCTGCTGGTCACGCTGGGATTGATGACCGTGGGGGCCAGCGGCATGTATGTGGTGCCGGTCATCTTGCCTGCCGTGCAAGCTGAATTTTCGGTGACACGGGCCGATGCCGCCTTGCCCTACACCTTGCTGATGATCGGTTTTGGCCTGGGTGGCCTGTTCATGGGGCGGCTGGCCGACCGGCGCGGCGTGATGCTGCCGCTGCTTATCGGCGCACTGGGTCTGGGTGTTGGCTTTGTGGCAGCGGCCCAGGCCCACAGCATCTGGACCTTTGCGCTGGCGCACGGCTTGCTGATTGGCCTGCTCGGCTGCGCGGTCACCTTCGCCCCCCTGCTGGCCGACACCTCCATGTGGTTTGTCAAGCACCGTGGCATGGCGGTGGCGGTGTGCGCCAGCGGCAATTACCTGGGCGGCGCGATCTGGCCACCGATTGTTCAGCATTTTGTAGAGGCCGTGGGCTGGCGTCAGACCTATGTGGGCATGGGCCTGTTCTGCGGCTTGGCCATGGCGGGACTGGCGCTGCTGATGCGGGCACGGCCCCCGATGTCGCCCGTGAGTGCGCCGCTTATTGATGTCTCCATAAATCAGGGCACTCATTCGTCATTCCCGCGAAGGCGGGCATCCAGTGACCCGGCCCGCCCGTTTGGCATGCGCCCCGGCCAGGCACAACTGCTCTTGTGCATCGCGGGCGTGTCCTGTTGCGTGGCCATGGCCATGCCGCAAGTCCACATCGTGGCCTATTGCAGCGACTTGGGTTTTGGTGCAATTCGGGGTGCTGAGATGCTCTCGCTGATGCTGGCCTGTGGCATTGCCAGCCGTTTGATCTCGGGCTTTATTTGCGACCGCATTGGCGGCCTGCGCACCCTGCTGCTGGGCTCTACGTTGCAAGGCATTGCGCTGCTGCTGTTCCTGCCCTTTGATGGCTTGGTGTCACTGTATGTGGTGGCGGCACTGTTTGGCCTGTTTCAAGGCGGCATCGTGCCGTCTTACGCCATCATCGTGCGCGAGTATTTCCCGGCCTCTGAGGCGGGTGCTCGCATCGGTGCCATCATCATGGCCACGCTCCTGGGCATGGCCCTGGGCGGCTGGATGTCGGGCAAGGTGTTCGACCTGACGGGCAGCTACCAGGCCGCTTTCATCAACGGCATTGCCTGGGCGGTGCTCAATATCGGCATTGCGGGGTTTCTGCTGCACCGTGTGAAGAACGCGCGACGCTGACATTGACTATCATCGTGGGTTTCCCTGAGCCCACACACCTTGAACACTCCCGTCCAGCCAGTCCAGCACATCAGCATCCGAGGTGCGCGCACGCACAACCTCAAAGCCATTGACCTGGACATCCCGCGCAACCAGTTGGTGGTGATCACGGGGCTGTCCGGCTCGGGCAAGTCCAGTCTGGCGTTTGACACCCTGTATGCCGAGGGCCAGCGCCGCTATGTGGAGAGCCTGTCCACCTACGCGCGCCAGTTTTTGCAGCTCATGGACAAGCCCGATGTGGACTTGATCGAAGGCCTGTCGCCCGCCATTTCCATCGAGCAAAAAGCGACCAGCCACAACCCGCGCTCCACGGTGGGCACGGTCACCGAGATTCACGATTACCTGCGCCTGCTGTTTGCCCGCGCGGGCACGCCTTTTTGCCCGGACCACGACTTGCCACTGCAAGCTCAAACCGTGAGCCAAATGGTGGACGCCGTGCTGGCCCTGCCCGAGGACACGCGGCTGATGATCCTGGCCCCGCTGGCGCGCGAGAAAAAAGGAGAGTTCCTGGAGGTCTTTGCCGACATGCAGGCGCAAGGGTATGTGCGCTTTCGCGTCGATGGGGTGATCTACGGCTTTGACGACCTGCCCAAACTCAAGAAAACCGAAAAACACGACATTGACGTGGTGATTGACCGCGTCAAGGTGCGGCCTGATTTGCAACAGCGTCTGGCCGAGAGCTTCGAGGCGGCGCTGCGGCTGGCCGATGGGCGGGCGATTGCGATGGAGATGGCCGCGTCAGAGGCAGAGAACCCGGCCGCCAAAGAGCACCTCTTCAACGCCAAGTTCTCCTGCCCCGTGTGCAGCTACTCCATCACCGAGCTGGAGCCGCGCCTGTTTTCCTTCAACTCCCCCATGGGGGCCTGCCCGTCCTGTGATGGCCTGGGCGCGCGCGAGTTTTTTGACCCGGCCCGCGTGGTGGCCTTCCCCTCGCTCAGCCTGGCCAGCGGTGCGATCAAGGGCTGGGATCGACGCAACGCCTACTACTTCACCCTGCTGGAGAGTCTGGCGAAGCACTACAAGTTTGATATCGACGACGCCTTTGACTCCCTGCCCGCCGCCGTGCAACACGCGGTGCTGCACGGCTCGGGGGACGAGGACATTCGCTTCAGTTACCTGATGGAGTCGGGTGCTGAGAGCAAGTCCAAAAAGACCAGTAAAAAACACCCGTTCGAAGGCATCATCCCCAATATGCAGCGGCGC
>JANPNG010000151.1:0-4975 GCA_031427355.1 Hylemonella sp. | reverse complement strand
CAAGGTGAAGGCATCGGTGTGGCAGACGCCGGTGTGGGTGATCTTGACCAGTACCTCACCCTTGCGGGGCGGGGCCACGTCGATCTCGACGATTTGCAGGGGTTGACCAGCGGCAAAGGCGACTGCGGCTCTTGATTTCATATTTCAGTTCCTGTTAATCAACCTGCGCACCCGCCGCATTCACCATGGTTTTGAACTTGCCTAATTGGTCGGCAATGTAAGCACCTGACTCTTTCACACCCATGGGCAGAGGGTCAAAACCTAGCGACGCCAAGCGCTCCAGCGTCTCGGGCAGGGCCATGATGCGCAGCACTTCGCTGTTCAATTTGGCCGTGACGGCAGCGGGCATATTGGCCGGGCCCATCAGCGCAAACCAGCCCACCACTTCAAAGTTGGGCACGCCCGCCTCGTTCAGCGTCGGCGTGTCTTTGGCGGCTTGCGAACGCGTCAAGGCCGAGGTAGCAAGCAAACGAACTTTGCCCGCTTTGGCGTGCGGCAAAAAGATGGCCGTGTTGTCAAACATGAAGGCCACTTGCCCACCCAGCAGATCGGTGCGTGCCGTGTCGCTGCTTTTGTAGGGGATGTGCACCATATTCGTCTTCGTCATCTGCCCCAAGAGCGCACCGGCCAGGTGGCTGGTGGAACCGTTGCCGCTGGACGCGTAGTCGATCTTTTTGGCCTTGCCGTCGTTGATCAAATCGTTCAGCGTTTTGTAGGGCGAGTTGGTGGGAACAGCCAGCGCGTAGTCGGTGCTGGCAAAGACGGCAATGCTGGTGAAGTCTTTCACCGCGTCGTAGCCGATGTTCTTGATCACCCAGGGGTTGATGCTGTGCGTGGAGCTGGTGGCCAGGATCAATGTGTAGCCATCAGCGGGGGCTTTTTGCACCTCACGTGTGCCGATGGATCCGCCTGCGCCGGGGCGGTTTTCAATCGTGACGGCTTGTTTGAAAGACTCTGACATCTTTTGCCCGAGCAATCGCGCCAAGGTGTCCGAGCCACCGCCGGGGCCAAAGGCCACGATGATCTTGATGGGGCGGCTCGGGTAATCGGCTTGTGCCAGGGCCACAGAACTCAGGCCCGCGCCGCAACATGCGAGCACCATGCTCGCTAGGGTCTGCGTCAATTTTGTTTTGAGTGTGTTCATCTCGATCTCCTGTTGTTGGACTGAGATGGTAAGTCACATGCTGGGCGGTTCGACAAAACCAAAAAATCGTTTGCCCGCCGTTTGGTTCTCATAAATCGAGCCCTGGTTCTTAGCCGGTGGCAGGGGCAGGCGAACCGGCGCTTCACGAAAGCGCGGCGTGATGGTCTCGTTGCCATAGAGCAATCGCTCTTGGTAACCCTCGTAATTACCGTAGGCGCTGCCCAGGCCCATGATGGGGAAGGCGTCACCGGCGGCCACTTCATACAGCAGCAAACCGCGTGGGCGATTCGACGTGTTTTGCGCCGAGCCATGCACGGTGCGCACGTGGTGGAACGAGCACGACCCCGCCGGGCCTTCGCAAGCCACCGCCTTGGAGAAATCCACGCCGCAGGTCTCGGGGTCCATCCCGCCGGTGAAGTAGCCATCTGCGCCGTGGTGGTCAAACGTCGGGCCTTTGTGCGTGCCGGGGATGACGTACATCGCCCCGTTCGCAACAGTGGTGTCGTCCAGCATCACACCAATGGCCAGCACGTCGTCATTGGTGTGCGGGTAAAACGCCCAGTCTTGATGCCACTCCACCGGTGAGCCGTAGCCGGGTGACTTCAGGTTGAGTTTGGAGCCATAGAGCCGACCGCTGGGGCCAATCAATACACGCAAGCAATCGGTCAACGCCTTGGACTTGGCGAAGTCATAAAACACCGGGTTCACCATGTGCGGTTTCTTGATGCGCCGCACGCGCGGGTCGGCGGCGCTGTGGCCGGGCTCCAGGTCGTACACGTCGGTGTGCGCGGCCACTTGACGTGAGCCTTCCACCAGTTCGGCCAGAATGTCCTTCATCCGTTGGCAGGTCGCAGCGTCGAGGACACCGGACACCACGACGGCCCCTTCTTCCTTGTATTGTTCAATTTGGCGAGCATTCAGCATGGGAAAACATCTGTGGGGTGGATTTGGTTGTGAGAAAGAAGCGGCGGTGGAAATTTGCTATCATGTTAGCGCTAACATAAATTCTAAATCAAAAACCGCAGCCATGTCAACTTCCGCACCCAGAAAAAGTCGCGCCAGCCACTCAGGCAGCCGCATGGAAGACGTGGCTGCGATGGCGGGCGTGTCGATGATCACCGTGTCGCGGGTGCTCAATACGCCCGATAAAGTGGCTGTCAAAACCCGCGACACGGTGTTGGCTGCCATCAAAAAAACCGGCTATGTCCCGAATTTGATGGCTGGCAGTTTGGCGTCCAACAAAAGCCGCATCATCGGTGCGATTGTTCCCACGATTGACAACTCCATCTTTGCCGACACCGTGCGGGGTCTCTCAGACACGCTGGCTTTGAGTGGCTACCAGTTGCTGCTGGGCCAAAGCAATTACGACTTGAAGACTGAAGAGTCACTGGTGGCCACCTTTATGGGCCGTCGGGTGGACGGCTTGGTGCTCACCGGCGGCACCCATTCCACGCTGACCACCAAGCGTCTGCGCCAAGGCGGCATCCCCGTGGTGCAGACCTGGGACTTGCCCAAAAAACCCATCGACATGGTGGCCGGGTTTTCCAACTTCGAGGCGGGTAGGGCGGTAGGGCAGTATTTGCTGGCGAAGGGCTGGCGCAAGCTCTGCTTTGCGGGCGGGCCAGATGATCGATCCGCCGCACGGCTAGAGGGCTTGTGCAGCGCGGTGGACAAGGTGCGCGGGGCGAAGCTCAGGGTTGAGCCACTGCCCGCCGGTGCAAGCTTTGCCGGGGGGCGAAAAGTGGTGGCGTCCCTGCTGCAAAACATGGCACTGCCCGATGCGATCTTCTTCGGCAACGACGCTTTGGCCGCAGGCGCGGTGATGGAGTGCCAGCACCGCCATATCGCCGTACCCAGTCAACTCGCCATCTTCGGCTTCGCCGACCTGGACATCGCCGCGGCCATGGAGCCCGCCTTGTCATCCATCCGCGTGCCCACAAGAGCCATGGGCGAGGTGGCGGCGAACATGCTGCTGGCGCGGCTCAAGGGTGAGCCGCTTGATGAACCTGTGAGGGATTTGGGGTTTGAGTTGATGGCGCGGGAGAGTGCTTAAGGATCAAGCTTTCGCCCGGTACTGCACGCCGGACACCTTTTTCAGGTCAACATCCTGTGTGAAGAGTTGCGCCCCGTGTTGCTGCGCTGTTTGCCAAATGATGGCATCGGCCATGGCCAGTTTGTATTGGACAGATGCAATGGCCGCCAAGCGCAGGCCTTCGGCATCCAGATGCGTCACCTTACCTCTGCACATGGCGGCCACTGCGCGGTCTGCAAAGGGCTGGCCTCGCTGTAGGAGGATGCGTTTGCAGACTTCGTAAATGGTGATGGTGGGCACCACCAAGCGGGGTAAATCGAGGAGCGCGGGTTCAAAAAACGAAGCGTTGGGGCCGTCTGCGATGTACTCCAGCCAGCCACACGAATCAACGACGTTCATGCGGCATCGCCCTCAGGGTCATTGGGGACGTCCGTATCGATGCCAGGACACATGCCGCGAATCGCGGAGATGGGGAGTTCCGGGACCAATTCGACCCGGTCGCCCACGACGCGCGCTTCCATGCGCTGACCCGGCACAAGCTTTAACGCTTTGCGAACGTCTTTGGGTATGACGATTTGGAATTTTGGGGATAGTGCTACGGAAGTCATGATTTATAAAATCGTAAAATTATTTGAAATCGTAGCACCAATTGTTACTTTTGTCCTTGAGGCGTTATTGGGTGCGTTGCTTGTCTTTTTAGCGGGCAATACCCAAAAACACCGCCAGACAACGCCCAATTTCAAGCATGACAGCATCACTGGCCGTGCCAAACGAATCACCGATTTTGTCGCGCTTGACGGTCATGGCCTTGTCCACCATCACCTGCGATGGTTTTTGCACGCCGTTATCCAGGCTGGGCTGAACGGTCACCCGAATCAAGGGGGCATCAACCAAGGTGCTGGACACCAGTAAAACGGTCACGGTGGCGTGTTTGTTGAAGGGGTCGGACTGGATCACCAAGGCGGGGCGTGGTTTGCCAAAATCGCCTTGCACGGCGATGGTCACAAAGTCACCTCGGTTCATGCCGACCAGCCGTCCATGTCGGACAAAACCTCATCCATAAAGTCCAGCATGTCCAAGTCGGCTCCGTCGGCCTTAGAGGCTAGTTTGGATTGACGTTGGCACTCTGCCGCAAAGTCGGGGTGCCGCGTATCGGGCACCCAAATTTGCACCGGACGCAGCCCAGCCATGCGCAGCGCAGCGCGCCTTTTTTCAACCCGTGCAGCAACAGGGTTAGCCATAACAAAATCTCCATCTCGGTAAGTTACATGTAGCACTTTGCACAAAAGACTCGTTACATGCAACAACTGAAATCTACAGTTGCCCGATAGCGGTTTGAGGAGGTTTACCTCGGCGTTTTCCCCTTGTTCTCAGCCCCACGCAAAAAGTCAAAATCCACGCCCTTGTCCGCCTGTGTCACCGTCTGCAAAAACAGCTTTTTGTAGCCGCGCTTGGCAGTGGGTTCAACGATGGGGTTAGCCAGTGCGCGCTGGGCTAACTCTTCGGCTGTTACCAGCAAACTGATCTCGCGGTTTTTCACGCTCAGGCGAATGCGGTCGCCGCTTTTCACATAGGCCAGTGGCCCGCCCACGGCCGATTCAGGGGTGACGTGCAGCACGATGGTGCCGTAGCCGGTGCCGCTCATGCGGCCGTCCGAAATGCGCACCATGTCTTTCACGCCTGCGCGCGCCAGCTTGATGGGGATGGGCAGGTAGCCCGCCTCGGGCATGCCGGGCGCGCCTTTGGGGCCGATGTTTTTGAGCACCAAAATGTCGTCCGCTGTCACGTCCAGGTCGGGG
>JANPNG010000150.1:0-2442 GCA_031427355.1 Hylemonella sp. | reverse complement strand
CGCGCTGGGGCTGGCCACACCGACGGCCATCATGGCGGGAACGGGCGTGGCGGCTAAGCACGGCATTTTGATCAAGGACGCGCTGGCACTGGAGGTGGCGCACCGCGTGGACACCGTGGTGTTTGACAAAACGGGCACCCTTACCGTGGGACAGCCGCAAATGACGGCCCTGATGCTTGCACCTGGCCGGGGGGGCGATGAAGACGAGACACAGGTGCTGGCCCTGGCGGCCAGCTTGCAAAGCGGCAGTGAGCACCTCTTGGCGCGCGCTGTGATGACGGCTGCGAAGCAGCGTGCAGTGGCCTTGACGTTGCCAGAGCAAGTGCGTGCGGTGCCGGGGCGGGGCGTCGAAGGCGAGGTGGCGGGAAGAAAGCTGCTGATCGGCAGTTTGCGCTGGATGGACGAGCTGGGCGTGGCCCTGGGTGCCATGAGCGTGACGATGGCGCAGCTAAAGGTGGAAGGCGCGACCGTCTCCGCGATTGCTGAACGCAGCCCCACCGGCTTGACGTTAGTCGCCCTGATGGCGTTTGGCGACGAAGCCAAGCCGGGCGCGAAACAGGCGCTGGCCGCCCTGCGCGCACGCGGCATTCGCACCGTGATGCTCTCGGGCGACAACCGGAGTGCTGCCGAGGCCATGGGGCGGCGCCTCGGTTTGCGCCCGGAGTTCGGAGAAGTGGTCGCCGACGTGCTGCCCGCAGACAAGGTGGCAAAAGTGCAACAACTGAAGCAAGACTTTGCGCAGGAGCGGCGCGCCCGCCCCGACAGGGGTCGGGGGCAGCAGGGTGGTGAAACTGATGGGGGTCATATTGTGGCCATGGTGGGTGACGGCGTGAACGATGCCCCCGCACTGGCGGCAGCGGACGTGGGCATGGCCATGGCGAACCCGGGTGGGGGTGGCACCGATGTGGCCATGCACGCAGCGGGCATCACCTTGATGCGCGGCGACCCCATGCTGGTGTTGGCGGCCTTGGACATCTCGGCACGCACTGTGGCCAAGATCCGGCAAAACCTGTTCTGGGCTTTTATCTACAACGTGGCAGGCATTCCACTCGCGGCGCTGGGGTTTTTAAACCCGGTGCTGGCGGGCGCTGCCATGGCGCTGAGTTCGGTCAGCGTCATGGCCAACGCCTTACTGCTCAAGAAGTGGGAGCCTTAGCCGGTTTAACCTTCGAAAACCAGGCCACATACAACACCGGCAGCACCACCAGGGTTAGCAGCGTGGCGGTGAACAGACCGCCAATCACCACAATGGCCAGTGGGCGTTGGGTCTCCGAGCCGATGTCGTGACTCAGCGCCATCGGCAGCAGACCCAAGGCCGCGAGCATGGCCGTCATCAACACTGTGCGCAGGCGCTGCATGGAGCCGATCTGGGCAGATTCCAGCACCGTGTGACCGGCATTGCGCAACTGCTGGAACACCGACAGCATCACCACGCCGTTGAGCACGGCCTGACCACTGAGCGCGATAAAACCAATGGCTGCCGAGACCGACAGGGGAATGGAGAAAACCCACAGCGCCACAAAACCGCCAATCAAGGCCAGCGGCACGTTGAGCAAAATCAGCACCGCTTTTTTGAAGGAGCTGAAGGCGTCGAACAACAACACAAAAATCAGCAACAAAGAGATCGGCACCACCACCGCCAAGCGGGCCATAGCGCGTTCCTGGTTCTCAAATTCGCCTGACCATTTCACCTCGTAGTTCTCTGGCACTTTGACGTTCTTGGCCACGCGCGCCTGCATGTCCTTCACCACCGAACCCATGTCGCGGTCTTTGATGAAGATGCCAATCGCCATGGTGCGTTGCCCGGCCTCACGGGCAATGTTCATGGCCCCGGTGGTCTCCCGGATCGTGGTCACATTGCCCAGCGTGGTGTAGCCACCCTCGGCCAGCGGAATGGGCGTGCCCGGCAGGTTGGCGATGATGCGTTTATCAGCAGGCAGGCGCAGGGCCACGGCGAATTTGCGCTCGCCTTCCCACAGGTCGGTGGCCGCCTTGCCGGCCAGCGTGGCCTCGATCACGTCCTGAATGTCGCTCACGTTCAGGCCATAGCGGGCGGCTCGGCTGCGGTCAATCACGATCTGCAAATGCGGCAGTTCACCGCGCCGGTCAATCTCGGCGCGGAAGACACCTTGTACCTGTTTGACTTCGCGCTCAATCGCTTCGGACGTGTTGCCGAGTTCACCCAAGTCCGGGCCCGCCACCTTGATGACGATTTGCCCCTTGATTTGCGAAATTGACTCCAACACGTTGTCACGGATCGGCTGTGAAAACGCTGGGTCTAACCCTGGGATGGCCGAGATCGCCTTGTCCATCTGGTCAATCAGTTGGTCACGCGTGAGGCCTTTGCGCCACTCTTCCTGCGGCTTCACATCCACAAACACCTCGGCCATGCTGATGGTTTTGGGGTCGGTGCCGTCTTCGGGCTGGCCCGCTTTGGACACC
>JANPNG010000149.1:0-2560 GCA_031427355.1 Hylemonella sp. | reverse complement strand
CACCAGCCGGTCGCGCCGGTAGGGAAGGGTCTGCAAACCCAGTGCGGGGGTGCGGTCGGCAAAAATCCCCACATCGGCCCGTCCGTCGAGGATGGCCAGCACCACTTCACTGCTGTCGGCCTCGTTCAATTCAATTCGGATGCCGGGTTGCTGCCGCGTGAAATCCGCCAAATCACCTGGCAAAAATTGCGTAATGGCCGAGGTGTTCGCCCACAGCCGAACCACGCCCATCAAGCCTTTGGCATGGTCAGACAGATCGGCACTCATCTGGTCAACGTCACCCAGAATGCGTTGCACATGCCGATGTAGGGCTTGCCCAGCAGGCGTGAGCTTCACACCACGAGAATGCCGCTCCAGCAAGGGCACGCCAAACGCGACTTCCAGATCGGCGATGCGCTTGCTCGCTGCGCCAACGGCCAGCATGCCCAGCGCTGCCCCCTGACTGATGCTGCCGGTGCGGGCCACCAGGTTGAACAACGATAACGAGACTAGATCAATCCGGTGCAGGTTCATGAGTCAAAAAGGCGTCCGATAATGCCATCAGACGCCTTTAATTTTGTATGGTGGCGGAATGCGGACGCGGGTTCAAATCCGATCTCCAAAGCCTTGAGGCAAGTTTACGCCAGTTGTCCCCGCTTTTGGACATAGTCCATTTCACATCGTGACAATCTCCGAGGCGAGACAAGTGCGTTATTGATGAGATCGTTCGAGGATCTCAATGATCAGCGGGCGGCCATTGCCTGGCAGCGTGGAGCACGCGTAAGACACGTACCTGGTCAACCGTAGTGTCGTAAATCAGAATGTAGTTTTTGTGAACCACCAGCTCTCGCGTGCCAGTGATGCGACCGATCCGACCAAGTCCGGGGTGATCAATCAGATGCCGGACCTTCTCAGAAAATAACTCATCCAACGCCAGCGCTGCCCTGGGATTGTCTGCCTCAATGCAGTCATAGATCGCGCGGCGGTCATCAAGCGCTTCGGGTGTCCAAAAAAGCCTCACGATTTGGCTTTAAGCTTTTGCCGCGTTTGCTCCCTGCGCTTGGCGAACTCTGCCTCAACATCTTCTGCAGATACCAGGTTGCCTGCGTTAGCAGAATCCAACCCGACCTGCACCTGGCGACGAAACCAGACTTCATGCTCAGCGGCGTCTTGCTGCTTTTTGACGAAGTCGCGCATGAAGTCACGCAAGAGTTGGGCACCAGTCCTGTCACGGGCCTTGGCAGCCGTTGTAAAACTGTCCTTCAGTTCGTCCTCGACACGAAAGGTAAAAGTAGCTTCAGTCATTGCGTCCGCCCAATGTGTTACAAGATAAATACACTGTAGCACAATCACTTAGATTTGCAATTCCCAGCACTTGGCTTTGGGACGAAAACAACACCTGATGGCCGACATCGAGGCCGGAAAAATTGATGTGATCGTGATCTACAAAATCGACCGGCTGACCCGCCTGGACAATCCGCGTCATTTGTACTAACATTTGGCTTATCGTACATCTCAAGGAGGCTTGCTATGCCCACCGCTACCGCAACTACGCGCTCCGCACGGCTTGGATTGCGCGCAACACCCGAGCAAGAGACTGTTCTACGCCGTGCTGCCGTGGTGGCGCACAAGTCGCTGACCGATTTCATTCTCGATGCTGCTTACCAAGCCGCTGAGCAGACCTTGCTCGACCAACGCCTGTTCATGGTTTCTGGCAGCCAGTACAAAGCACTCCTGGAGATGCTAGACCGCCCGGAATCTGACAACCCTGGCCTGGCTGATCTCTTTTCCCAGCGTCCCGTTTGGGCTAAGGAATGAGTCTATCGGCACCCCAGCCGCTTGATGCATCGCACCGGCTGGAAGAATTTGACTGCGGAAAACCTGTTCTCACCGATTGGCTGCTGCGTCATGCGCGCCAAGCCCAGAGCAGTGGTTCCGCGAGAACCTTTGTTGTCTGCGACGAGGAGCGAGTTGCAGGGTACTTCAGCTTGACAGTTGGTCAAATCGACACGCTGGAGGCACCCGAGCGGATTCGTCGCGGTATGGGGCACCCGAGTTCGACAGTTGCTGACGTAAGTCTATGATTTCATTGACCATGAACTCAAAACGTGCCCCTACAAGAGGCTAAGTTGTGTAAATTGGCTGGGTTGTTTGACCTTCAATGCGGTGAGCACATTGTGTTGCTCGGCCGTCATGGAAGACACGCCACACAGCGGCGGCGCGCCGTTGATTGAGACGCGGTGATGCTGAATTCGTTTGAGTGACTGCAAGGCCCGCTCAGGCGTGACGCCCGTGTTGGCCGCCCGCAAGCGCATACGCATCACCCGGTGCAGGATCAGCGCCCCCGAGTTCGACAGTTACTGACGTAAGTCTATGATTTCATTGACCATGAACTCAAAACGTGCCCCTACAAGAGGCTAAGTTGTTTAAATTGACTGGGTTGTTTGACCTTCAATGCGGTGAGCACGTCGTGTTGCTCGGCCGTCATGGAAGACACGCCACACAGGGGCGGCGCGCCGTTGATTGAGACGCGGTGATGCTGAATTCGTTTGAGGGACTGCAACGCCCGCTCCGGCGTGAC
>JANPNG010000148.1:0-13967 GCA_031427355.1 Hylemonella sp. | reverse complement strand
CGCCGTGCCTTACGCCTTCCCCTGGGGCGGCTTGGTCACGCGCTACAAGTTCGGCAACGCACCGGGCTGGGCGGGCGCGCTGGCTCTGCTGATGCGCAGCTCGCCCTGGGTCGAGCCCGCTCTGGAGCAGGCCGATTTGCTACTGCCCATGCCTCTATCGCCTGAGCGCTTACGAGAGCGCGGCTTCAACCAGTCGCTGGAATTGGCGCGGCATTTGGCACCGCGCAAAACCGTTGCCGACCTGCTGCTGCGCATCCGGCACACCGCGCCGCAAAGCTCGCTCAAACGAGACGAGCGCCTGCAAAACGTCATTTCAGCGTTTGCAGTGGATCCCCTGCGCACGGCTGAACTGCGTGGCAAGCGCGTGGTGCTGCTGGACGATGTGATGACCAGTGGGGCGTCTTTATTTGCTGCGGCTCAAGCCTTGCGTGATGCTGGGGCTGCGCACATCACAGGCCTTGTCCTCGCTAGGACTGAATAGCCTCATGCCCCCAACTTGATGGCGTCCCAATGCTCATCGAATGCACTGCACCTTCACGCCTGTCGCCTGTGCAATTTGAAGCCAGGGCTTATCTGCCGTCAGCACGGTTGCACCTACAGAGCGGGCTAGCGCCAGACAAGCGCGGTCTCCAAGTGACAAACCGATCTTTCGCGTCGCCGTGCGCAGCCAGGCGGCATCTGTGGATTGAGCCGCGTCAAAAGCAATAATGCACAGCTCTACCGATGTCATCACCGTTGCCGCATCTTCCGGGCTAAGGCCTTTGTCCAACAGCTTGGTCAGCACCTCGGCGTGGTTCGCGGCGCTCAGCAAACACGGTGTTTCCAAGGCTTGCATGACGGCGTCGGCACCCGGCTCGTCGTTAAACAGCGCCAGCAGTGCAGACGCATCCAGCACCACTGCTGCAACGGCTGTGCCAGCTTTAGCCATGCTCAGCCTCCTGCCTGCGCTCCGCAATCAACTCATCGGCCAATGACACCCCCACAGGCACATGCCTGCGCACAAGCGCCTGGGCTTGGCGAATGCGCTGAGCACGTGTGGTGATCCGAGCTTCGCCATCCACCAGTGACCACAGCACGGCATCCCCCTCTTTAAGCCCCAAGGCTTGGCGTATTTCGGCAGGAATGACAACTCTTCCACCATCTGACATTTTCTTCTGCAACATGTTTAATCTCCAAAAATTAGAGAATTTAAATTTTATGACAATCGACTGATGGATGCAAATTTCCGTCTGACTGCCACCGTCTGACTGCCACCGTCTTACTGCCAACATTCGCTTCACTTTGCCGCTTGCTTGCACACCTGTGCCCGCACGGCTTACGAATAGCCGTAAAATTTCCTCCCTTGTCATAGGCACTGGCATGAGTGATCCATCAGCAGCCCAAGACCATCCATCAAGAACGATCGACTGAAGCCAACATGCCAACCATCAGCTCCTTTTACGGCTTGCTCATCCAAATGTATTTTCGGGAACACGCGCCGCCCCACTTCCATGTGAAATACGGCGACTACGCTGCCGTGGTTGACATCCGCAGCATTCAAATCACTGATGGCAAACTGCCACGTCGTGCCACCAATTTGGTGTTGGATTGGGCCGAGCTGCACCAAGCGGAATTGCTGAAAGACTGGGACTTGTGCCAAGCCTTGCAAAACCCCAACCCCATTGCACCGCTTGAATAAACCATACGCAATCACCCCATCCACACAGAAAGAGACAGCCTGCCATGCCAATGAATTGGGACGTTACCGAGGTCAAGGTGATTGACCACACAGCCCTGTGGGTGCGGTTCCACGATGGACTTGAGGGTGTGGTGAAATTTCTGCCCAGCGCTTTTCGGGGGGTGTTTGCGCGCCTCAGTCAGCCTGCCGAATTCATCCAAGCCTATGTGCAGCAAGGCGTTCTCACCTGGCCCGGTGAGCTGGACTTAGCCCCCGATGCCATGCACGACGCCATTGCCGCACATGGCCAATGGGTATTGGACTGAAGGCATCAAAACCCCACCACCCCCTGCATGATCGACCGCGCCACAATACCCCCCATGTTCCATATCGTTCTGTTCGAGCCCGAAATCCCGCCCAACACGGGCAACGTCATCCGCCTAGCGGCCAACACGGGCTGCACGCTGCATCTGATCGAACCCCTAGGCTTTTCCATGGACGACAAGCACATGCGCCGTGCGGGGTTGGACTACCACGAGTACGCACAGGTCAAGCGTCATGCCGATTGGCCCACATTTTTGACCACTGAAAACCCGCAGCCCGAGCGGCTGTTCACACTGACCACGCGAGGCACCCGGCTGGTACACGACGTTAATTTTTTACCCGGTGACTGGCTGGTGTTCGGCTCCGAGACCAAGGGCATCAGCGACGCGGTGCGCGCCCACTTTGCACCCGCGCAACAGCTCAAACTGCCCATGCGGCCCGGTCAGCGCAGCCTGAACCTGTCCAACGCCGTGGCCGTCACAGTGTTTGAAGCCTGGCGGCAAAACGGCTTTAATGCCTAGGGGCCTCAGTCATGCAGCAATTCCCGCATCAGGGTTCGCACAATCTGCAAGGCCGGTGCGCCGGTACGCCCCGACAGCGTGACCAGACCAAACCGTGCCATGGCCGCCAGCTCAGGCTGCACGACCAGCTCAACCAGATCCGGCGCGGCAGCCCGAATCGCCAACAAAATGGCATCGCTGTGCCGAACCACATCCACCAGACTCGGAATCTCGTCACAACGCAAGGTCACCCACAACGCGGGGTGGGCCTGCGGGCCATAGCGCTCCATCAAAATGCGGGCGACTTCATCACTCAACGGTGTGGAAGCCAGCGGGTACTGCATCAATGCGTCAAAACTAGGGGGCTTGCGCTTGCGCGTCAGCGGGTGTCCACGGCGACAGAGAAACGCACCCCGCATTTCATGCAGAACTTCGCTTGACAAATCTGAAGCCGGTTTGAGCGAGCGCGCATCCAACACCAGCGCGTCCAGGGTTTTGGCCCGCAAGGCCTGCACCAGCAGCTCGGTGCTGCCGCGCGAGATGTCCACATGAACGCCTGGGTACTGGGTGGCCATGCGCATCAACAAGGGCGTCATCAACATGGCCCCCGGGCCGGAGCCCATGCCCAGGCGGATCACGCCCGCATGGCCCTGCTTCATCATGCGACCGCTTTCCCGGATGCCATCGGCGTCGTCCACCAGTCGATGGGCACGCGCCAACACATCGCGCCCAAACGGCGTCAGTTCGCTGCGTCGCCCGATCCGGTCGAACAGGGCCTGGCCCAACTCGTCTTCCAGGGCGCGGATGCTGCGGCTCAGGGCCGATTGGGTCAAAAAGACGGCTGACGCCGCCTGGCTGAATGAGCCGCTTTGCGCCAGCGCGATCAGGTGCTGAAGTTGAACGAGTGTCATGGTGTTGGTTTTTATGTATTCATAAAACTCATCATATTTCATACAACAATGCATTGGACATCAACCACCATCATTTCTATCATCGCGCCGAGATTGATCAACATCACCACTACAAAGAGGAGTTAGCTATGAACCGTTTCATGAAATTTTCAAAGATCATGGTCTTGGGTCTGGCCTTGATCGCCAGCGCCGCCAGCGCACAAACCTTCCCCAGCAAACCCGTGTCGCTGATAGTGCCCTATCCAGCCGGTGGTTTGTCCGACGTCATTGCCCGCAAGGTGAACACATCCCTGGGCAAGGCGCTCGGTCAGCCGGTGCTGGTGGAGAACCTGGGTGGTGCCAGCGGCAGCATCGCCGCACAAAAAGTGCTGGCTGCACCCAGCGACGGCTACAACCTGTTCCAGGGCTCACCCAATGAGTTGATCCTGGCCCCGCTGGCGATCAGCGCCATCAAGTACAAGTCCGAGGATTTCCGCCAAGTGCACCGCATCGCCTTAGCGCCCATGGCCATCCTGGCGCGTGCAGACCTGCCCGTCTCCAACGCCGACGAATTGGCGGCCTACGCGGTAAAAGCCGCCAAGGACGGCAAGTCGATGACCTACGGCAGCGTCGGCGTTGGCTCCTTCTACCATTTGCTGGGCGAGCAAATGAGCAAGACACTGAACGCGCCCATGCTGCATGTGCCTTACAAAGGACTGGCCGACGTGGTGAAAGACCTGCTCGGCAGCCAGGTGGACATCTTCATCACGCCCTACGGCGCGCCCCAGGCCGAGTTGGCCAAAACAGGCAAGATCAAGTTCGTCGCCGTGCTCAGCCCGCAACGCCAGCCGCTGATCCCCCAAGTTCCTTCGACCACCGAGAGCAAGGGTCTGCTCAAGAACTTCACCGCCGAAATCGGCACTGGCTACTTTGTCAAGCGCGACACGCCTGAACCCGTGGTGAGCGCGTTGCACAAAGCCCTGCAAGCCGTGCTGGGCGACGCCGATGTCAAGTCCGGCCTGATGGTCTTGGGCCAGGAACCCGCGCCGCTGCAAACGCTGGACGCAGCCGACAAGGCCTTCGTGGCCGAGACCGTCACCTACCGCGCGATGGCCAAGTCCATCAACCTGCAGCCGCAATAATGCACCGCGTCAACGCCGAAGTATGAGCACCTACCTACTGGATGCCCTCCATGCCCGGGCTGGCGAGTTCATCAGCTTGCGGCGCGACATCCACCGTCACCCTGAACTGGCGTTCCAGGAACACCGCACTGCAGCGCTGGTGGCCGACAAGCTGCGCGGCTGGGGTTATGCAATCGAGGTAGGCATCGGCGGCACTGGGGTGGTAGGCCAATTGGTGCGTGGTCCAGGTCATCAACGCCTGGGTTTGCGCGCCGACATGGATGCGCTGCCGATCAACGAGACCAGCGGTGTCGAATGGGCCAGCCAGCAATCCGGCGTGATGCACGCCTGCGGGCACGACGGCCACACCGCCATGCTGCTGGCTGCGGCACGCCACATGGCAGAGCAAGGCCAATTCAGCGGCACGTTAAACCTGATTTTTCAACCCGCCGAAGAAGGCGGCGGCGGTGCGCTGCGCATGATGGAGGACGGGCTGTTTGAACGCTACCCCTGCGACGCCATCTTTGCCATGCACAACATGCCGGGTGTCCCGCAGGGGCGGCTGGTGTTTCGTGATGGCGCGGCCATGGCCTCAAGCGACTACGCCACCGTGCACCTCACAGGCGTCGGCGGTCACGGGGCCATGCCGCACCGGGCGAACGACCCAGTAGTGGCCGCAGCCAGCATCGTCATGGCCTTGCAAACCGTGGTCTCGCGCAATGTGGACCCGCAGCAAATGGCCGTGGTGACCGTGGGCGCTTTGCAGGCGGGCAAGGCCAACAACGTGATACCGGCCCAGGCCACTCTGGAAATCAGCGTTCGTTCGCTGGACCGCTCTGTGCGTGTCTTGCTGGAGCAGCGCATCAAGGCCCTGATCAGCGCCCAGGCCGAGAGCTTTGGTGTGCAGGCACGCATCGACTGGCGTCAAGGCTACGCGGTGTTGGTCAACGCACCCGCTCCCACCGACTTTGCGCGCCAGGTGGCCGTGGATTTGGTAGGCCCCGACCAGGTCACGCTGCAAGGCCCGGCCCTCACGGGCAGCGAGGACTTTGCCTTCATGCTCGAACGCGTCCCGGGCAGTTATCTGCTGATCGGCAACGGGGATGAGCATGACCCGCAAGCTACGAGCGCCTGCATGGTGCACAACCCGGGGTACGACTTCAACGACCGCAACATCGCAACCGGCTCAGCCTACTGGGTGGCCTTGGCGGAACGTTTTTTACAGTGATTCATTTCTTCGGAGTTTTGGTATGAAAGTTATGGTACTTGGTGCGGGTCTGCTCGGTGTGACCTCGGCGTATTTTTTGCGGCAGCAAGGCCACGAGGTCACGGTGGTAGACCGGCAGGCTTCACCAGCAGCAGAAACCAGCTTCGCCAACGGCGGGCAAATTTCGGTCAGCCATGCCGAGCCCTGGGCTAATCCGGGCGCACCGCTCAAGGTGCTGCAGTGGTTGGGCAAGGAAGATGCGCCCTTGCTCTTTCGCCTGCGGGCTGACATGCGGCAATGGCGCTGGGGTTTGCAGTTTCTGCGCGAGTGCACGCCAGGGCGCACGCGTCACAACATCGAGCAGATCGTGCGCCTGGGCACCTACAGCCGCGACACTTTGCAAGCCTTGCGGCGTGAGCGCAACATCGCTTACGACGAGCGCACCCAAGGCATTTTGCATTTCTACACCAGCCAAAAAGAGTTTGACAGCGCCGAAGCGCCCGCCGCACAGATGCGAGAGCTGGGTTGTGACCGTCGTGTGATTTCAGCGGACGAAGCCATCAAGATCGAGCCCGCGCTACGGCACATGCGCGGGCAACTGGCGGGCGCAACCTATACCGCTGAAGATGAATCCGGCGACGCCAACACATTCGCCCGCGAGCTGGTGCAGCGCTGCACCGAAGACGGCGTGGTCTTTCTCATGAGCCACACCATCACGGCGCTGCGTGAAGCGGGAGGTCGCATCGATCACGTGGAAGCCACCGATACGGAAGGCCGCTTTCAGCGCCTGCGTGCGGATGCCTATGTGCTGGCCATGGGCAGTCTGAGCCCGCTCTACGCTAAACCACTGGGCATTGAGCTGCCGATCTACCCCGCAAAGGGCTACTCGGTGACCATGGCGGTCAAGGATGCCTCCATGGCGCACCAGGTGTCACTGACGGACGACGAGTACAAGCTGGTTTTCTCCCGACTGGGAGACCGGCTGCGCATTGCCGGTACAGCCGAGTTCAACGGATATGACCGCGACCTGAACCGCGTGCGTTGCGAGGCCATTGTGCGCCGGGTCGCGGCCTTGTTCCCCGGTGCAGGCGATGCCGAGACGGCCCAGTTCTGGACCGGCCTGCGCCCCGCCACACCGTCCAACGTGCCTATCATTGGCCGCAGCCAGATCAGCAACCTCTACCTCAACACTGGCCACGGCACACTGGGTTGGACGCATTCATGCGGTTCGGGCAAAAGCATTGCCCGCATCATCAGCGGCCTCAAGCCCGAGGTGGATTTCGCGTTCACGGGCAACTAGCCCCCGCTCAAGGGTAACGCCGCACAATCGACTCGGCCACGCACACGGGCTTCGCAGCCCCTTCACGCTCCATCGTGACCTGCCAGGTCATCTGCATGCCGTCGTTGTCAATGGCCTCGCATTGCAGCAGCGTCATGCGCGCACGCAGGCGGCTGCCCACGGGCACCGGGGCCATGAAACGCACCTTGTTGAGGCCGTAGTTCACGCCCATGCGCGACTCGACAATGGTCATCGCCGTTTCGTAAAACTTGGGCAACAATGACAGCGTCAAAAAGCCATGCGCGATGGGCGCCCCAAACGGCCCAGCCTTGGCTTTTTCCTCGTCCACATGAATCCACTGGTGGTCGCCGGTGGCTTCGGCAAATTGATTGATCTGCGCCTGGGTGATGGTGAGCCAGTCGCTGACAGCCACCTCTTGGCCGACCAGTGCCGGGAATTCTTGAAGGGTTTGAAAAGTCCGCATAACAGTTTCAGGTTTCCAGCCATTGACAAATCGCCTGCCACTGCGCCAAGTCCTTCTCCACCCGACTCGGCGCGACATCAAACAAGGTGAGGCCGCGCGCGGCCAAGTGAATGTAGTTTTGCGTGTCGCGGATGTAGCCCAGAACCGGCAGGCCCAGACTCTCGACAAACTCACGCAGCTTGTCGGCAGCGATGGTGCGGGCATCCACCCGCATACCGACGACAGCGACTTGCATTTTCCCGGCATGGCGGTGCTGGGCGAGCTGATCCAGAAAGGCCCGTGTGGCAAAGATGTCGAAGATGCTGGGCTGTAGCGGCACGATCACCTTGGTCGCGTGCTGCAAGACCTCGCTCAGGCGCGAGCCCTCCAGGCCGCCCGGCGTGTCCAGCACCACATGCGTCGTGCCCTGGGGCGGTTTGACAAAATAACCCGAGCCCACCTCCCACGTGACAATGGGCCGAGCGGCTGCGGGGCGCAGTCCCAGCCATAGGCGCGACGACTGCTGCTTGTCCGCGTCGCCCAACATGACCGACCGCCCTTGGGCCGCGAAGTAACCCGCCACATTGGTCGATAAGGTGGACTTCCCCACGCCGCCTTTGGGATTGGCAATAACAACGACGGGCATGAATCACTCCTAAAAGCCTGAATTGACCCCCATTATCAGTGGGGATGCGCCCAGAACGATCTCGCTGACATTTCGCTCAGGCCCTCATCTGAACGCGTCCCAAATCAACTTGACACCCGTTAAAAACAAGCCGCCATAGACCAGCCGAAAAAACAGCTTCGGGTCAATGCGCCTAGCCAAGCGCACACCCATCCAAACACCCACCGGTGCCAGCGGTAAAAGCACCAACGAGGTCAGCATATTGCGCGTGTCCAGCAAGCCCAGCCAGGCGTAGGGAATCCACTTGGACAGATTGATGAAGAAAAAATAAAAAGACAAGGTTGCCGCATACACCACGGGCGTCAATCGCAGGGGCAGAACATAGGCCGTCACAGGTGGGCCGCCGGCGTGCGCCACAAAGCTGGTGAAGCCCGACATCATGGTCAAAATCACCCCCCACCAACGCGGCGGCGGGGCGCTGTCCGCTTTGGGTGGGAAGAACAGGCGTTGCGCCAAAAAGAGCAGCGTCATGCCACCCACAATGCCGGCCACCACATGCGAGTCCAGCACACTGAACAGCAGCGCACCGATCAAGGAGCCGAGCAGGCCCAGGGGCAACAAGAACTTGAGCAAAGCCTTGTCAAAGTCCTTGCGAAAAGAGGCCATGCCGAGCAGGTCGGTCAGCAAAAGCACCGGCATCAAGATCGCGGCCGCCTGCGGCACGGGCACGGCCAGTGCCATCAGCGGCACGGCGAGCGAGCCAAAGCCCGAGCCAAAGCCGCTCTTGCTCACCCCGAGCAAGAGCACCGCCAGGGCGGCGACCCCGTAGAAAAAGGGGTCGGTGATGATCGGAAAATTCAAGGTCGAGCTTGGCGGTTTAAATCAACTTAAAGCACCGTGCAAGCCTGCTCAAACGTCAAACGCGGATTGCGCTGGAACAGCTTGCTGTCGTCGGCGTAACCCAGGTTGATCAGGAAGTTGGCTGTGTAGCGGCCATCGGGGAAGAACTCGGCATTGACCTTGGCCAGATCGACACCGCTCATGGGGCCGCAGTCCAGGCCCACGGCGCGCGCAGCCACCATGAAGTAAGCGCCGCCCAGCGTGCCGTTGCGCGTGGCCGTGCCCTGCGCCAGCGTGGCATTGCCTTCAAACAAGGCTTTGGCTCCGGCGTTGTTGGGGAACAGCTCGGGCATGTGTTCAAAGAACTGAGTGTCGGTGGCGACGATCACCGTCACGGGCGCGAGCTTGGTTTTTTCCAGATTGCCAGGGCTCAGGGCGGGCAGCAGGCGCGCCTTGGCTTCAGGCGTGGTCAGCATCACATAGCGCGTAGGCTGGGTGTTCATGGACGTGGCCCCCATGCGGGCGATGTCGTACACCTCTTTGAGCAAATCCAGGCTCACGGGCGTGTCCAGAAAGGCGTTGGCCGTGCGAGCGTTGAAGAAGAGTTGATCCAGGGCGGCTTGGTCGATTTTCATGGGGGGTGTTTCAGGTTGCAGAAGAAAAGAAAGGATTATCCATTGACCCGTTCACCCTGAGCTTGTCGAAGGGTTGTTGGGCGAGGCGGCTTCGACAAGCTCAGCCCGAACGGCCCCCTCTAAGGGCTTATTCGGCGTTGATGTCAGCGTCTCGAATCAACTTGGTCCAGCGTTGCACGTCGCGTTGCACCAGGGCTTTGGTCTCGGCGATGTTCAAACTCATGGGCTTGCCGCCTGCCTTGCGGAAGGTCTCCATCACCTCAGGCATCGCAATCACGCGGGCCAGGTCGGTGCGCAGACGCTCCATCAGTTCAGGCGGCGTTTTGGCCGGCGTAAACAGACCGAACCAGGACTCCAGATCCAGCGCGGCCACGCCGGTCTCGGTGAAGGTGGGCACGTCCGGGTGCATGGGGTTGCGGCTGCTGCCTGAGGTGGCCAACGCTTTCACTGAGCCCGCATCCACTTGCACGCGAGCCGTAGGGGCCAGGTCTAAAAACACATCGACACGCCCGCCCAACAAATCTTGGTAGGCCGCCTGCGCGCCCCGGTAAGGCACGTGCACCAGCTTCACCCCGGCCAAGTGCCACAGCGCCGCCGCCAGCACGTGCTGGCCCGTGCCATTGCCTGCGGAGGCGTAGTTGAGCTTGCCCGGATTGGCCTTGGCAAAGGCCACCACGTCTTTGAGCGAATTGAAGGGCAAATCCTTGCGCGCCATCAGCGTGTAGCTGTAGCCCACGGCCAAGCCGACGGGCTCAAAGTCGCGCAGGCTGTCGTAAGGCAGGTTGCGGTACAGGCCCATATTCAGCGCCAGATTGGACACCGAGCCGACCAGTAGCGTGTAGCCATCGGGTGCAGCTTTGGCGGCAGCATCCGTGCCCACCAGCGTGCCCGAACCGGGACGGTTTTCTACCACGATGGCCTGGTTCATCACCTTGCCCAGGCGATCCGCCAGCAGTCGTCCGACAAAGTCAAAACCACCACCCGGCGGCTGCGGCACGATCACGCGCAGCGGCTTGTTGGGGTAGGCCTGACTCCAGGCGGGCAAGGCCATGGCACCTAGCCCAACCAGGGCGCAGCGGCGAGTAAAATTTTCAATCCCAGCGGCGGCGAGCTGTTTCGAGGGTGTGTTCATCTCAACGCTCCAGTTCACCACCGGCCAGCCAACGCGCACCCCGGCGGTACAGCTCATCGACCACCGGGCCTTTGAGCATGGGCATGTCCATCTTGACCGTGTAGCCAATGCGGGTCTGGATGTAGGCCAGGTGTCGATAACCCTCGGGGAAGGTGGCCAGCGCGTCTTGGTCCAGCGTGAGCACGGCGGTGGAGTCCACCGGGTCAATGCGGTCTTTTTCGTAAATCGGCTGGCGGTGCAGCAGCTTCCACTGGCCATCGACCTTTTGTACAAAGTCGTAAAAGCGCCCCGTGCACACCACGTCGCACAGCACTGGGCCGTTGGCCCCTTCTACCATGCCGCGCTGAGAGATCGTCATCTTGGTCTGCGCAATGGCGCGCTCGCCCACCACCTCCACCGCTGTGCCGCCTAAGAAATGCAGAATGCTCACGCCTTTGGCCCAGCCCTCTTGCGTGACGCGAATGAACTCGGCAAACGACCCCTGAAACCAGGTCGCCATCATCTGCCCCTCGGGGTGCCACACCGTAGCAAAGCGCGCCCAGTCGCCCGCATCGCGCCACACCGCCCAGCGCTCCACCATTTGGCGTATTTCTAACTCGTTCATCATTTGATCGTTCATTTTTGTCTCCGTTGATTTCTATGACGTTGTTGAAAAATCCACTTGGTGCCGAGCGATGCGCACCCCGTCCAGTTCTTGCTTCACACGCACATGCTCGGGGTGAACCCCATAAGCATCCAGCGCGGCTTGCGACTCAAACTCAGAGTACAGAACGACATCGCAGGCGTAATCAATACAGCTGCTGTCCACGCCAATCTCCAGGTGCGTCATGCCGGGGATTTTCCCTTGCAAACTCTCAAAGGCGTTTTTGACTTGTGCAATGCTGCGCGCCTTGTCTTGCGGCGTGTCACCCCGCAGGTTCCACATCACGATGTGTTTGATCATGTTGGATTCCCCTCAAGCTACAGGCGGAAAACCCGCCTTTTGTTCCCACAAATTCACGAAGGCGTGAACGCTGACACTGGCGTACAAGCCTGCCTTGGTAAACGGCTCGTTAGCCAACCAGGCGTTGGCCGCCTCGCGCGACTCAAAGTCAATCGCCAGCAAGCTGCCGAACATGGCCACCCCATCGTCCGACGTGAGCGGCCCGGCAAACGCCATGCGGTCTGCCACGGTAGCCAGGTAAGCCTTGTGCTCAGGCCGCACGCGCTGGCGCAACTCGCTGGCGTTGGGTTTGTCGATGAGGGTGAAGGTGTAGATCATGGGGTGTCGTCTCGCTTGTCAAGGTATGTGGTGGTGACGAAATCTTAAAGCACGACTGATTCCAATCTCTCACGTGCCGCGCCTATTGAGCGTTGAGGAATTCACGGCACCTTTTCCTTTGCGCATTTGTACGCCCCGGCACTTGGGGCAAGTGCCGGGGCAGCGGGCTTGGTTAGGACTCGGCGATAGAACACCCGCCACACTTACATGATCAGGCCGAGAGTTTGAGCAGGATGCCGATGAGCAGGCCCAGTTGGGCCAGTGACAAACCCACCAGCCATTTGATGGTGTCGGCCTTGAGTTCGGCCATTTTGAGTGTGAGTTCCATGCTCATGATTTCTAGGTCGCGCTTGGTGGCTAGCTCAGCCTCGCCCGAGCCTGCTTTGAACGCCTTAGAGACGGCTTCGGCTTGGCGCGTTTCAAACCCGGACTCTGTCAGGGTCTTGATGAATTCATACGTATCGAAGGTGGGGGTGCTCATGAGACAAAGTGTAGCCCGGTGCTTTACTCTGCGTTCAGCAACAGCAAGAACTCACGCCGCCTCGCGAATCAAACACTCAGCAGAAATCCCCAGACTGGCATTTAATCGTCGCACCATCGCCAAGCTCAGGGGTCGCTTGCGATTGAGCACTTCATAAACGCGGTTCAAACCACCAATCATGGGTTGCAGATCTTTGGCCACTAAACCCTGTTGCTCCATGCGAAATTTAATCGCCTCTATCGGGTCGGGCAACGCCAGTGGGTAATGCTGCGCTTCGTAAGCCATTAGCAAAGTGCCCAGAATCTCAAGCTCGTCGGCTTGTGGTGTGCCACGTTTTGGGTCGGCATCTACCAAAGCAGAAACCTGCTTGAGTGCGACCTTGTAATCGGCCTTGGTGTGGATGGGGCGAATGTTCATGGTTCTATCCTTTAAAACTGCTCAATGGTGTTGGCGTCCACTGCGTCGTACTCGGCGTGGGTTCCAACAAACTTCACATACACAAAACCCATGTTGTAGGCCACAGCGACGATGAGTCGATAGTCATTGCCTTTGAGATTGAAGACTACTCTTCGATTCTTCAAAATACTGGCGTTAGCGTACTGCGCCTTGATATCTGAGGGTCGAGTCCATCGGACTTTTTTTATCTCGTCACACCAAGCCAATAGCGCCTGTTTGGCATCCGGATGCTTGGAGGCGAACTTCAACAAAGACGGAACGGATACCAGGTGCATGCTTGAATTTTAGTCCCATTTAGGGACTATTGTCGAAAATTAATTTCTACGCCTAAAGTCCCCAAGCGGAGGTCCATTGATTGCCGCCTATGAGGGTAAATCCTGTGTCACCCACGGTTCAAACTCCGCACAATTTGCGCAAACGCACACCGCACCCTCCCTTACTCACTCAACCTCTCACCCACAGGAGCTTTCAATGAGCATTTCCCTGAGCGTCAACGGCAAATGGCACACCAGCCCTGCCGCGCCTGAAACCCCGCTGCTTTACGTGCTGCGCAACGACTTGGGCCTGAACAGCGCCAAGTACGGTTGCGGCATTGCCCAATGCGGGGCCTGCACGGTGTTGCTCGATGGCCAGGCCATTCGCTCTTGCGTGATGCCAGCGTCCGCTGCCGCGCAGGGCCAGGTCACCACCCTCGAAGGCCTGGGCAGCACCGACAAACTGCATGCGCTGCAAAAAGCTTTCATCGACGAGCAAGCCGTGCAGTGCGGCTACTGCATCAACGGCATGATCATGTCGGCTAAGGCGTTGCTGGACCGGGTGCGCAACCCCAATGAGGCGCAGATCCGCGAGGCCATGGCGGGCAACCTGTGCCGCTGCGGCACGCACACGCGCATCTTGCGCGCCATTCAACGCGCTGCAAAGGAGCTGGCATGAACACGGCTATCAACACCACGGTGGATCAACCCACACGCCGCGCATTTCTGAAGCGGACTTCGCTCACGGTTGCTTTCTCCTTGAGCCCACTGCTACCGGCCATTGCGCAGGCACCAGCCGCCGCTGTGCTGCCCGGCAGCCTGAACGGCAACCGCCGCCTGGA
>JANPNG010000147.1:0-3536 GCA_031427355.1 Hylemonella sp. | reverse complement strand
GGAGTCCTACATCTCCGCCAAAGAAGCGCGGTCGATGGACACCTTCATTCATTACGGCATCGCTGCGGCTGCACAAGCCGTGGCCGATTCTGGCTTGGCCACGGGCGAAGCCTTGGACGACGAGCTGGCCACACGCATCGGTTGCGTGATTGGCTCCGGCATCGGCGGTCTGCCCTTGATCGAGAACACGCACGCCGAATTGGTGGCGCGTGGCCCACGTCGCATCACCCCGTTTTTTGTGCCTGCATCCATCATCAACATGATTGCCGGGCATGTGTCCATGCGTTTTGGCTTTAAAGGCCCGAACCTCGCCATCGTCACCGCCTGCACCACCGGCCTGCACTGCATCGGCGAAGCGGGTCGCATGATTGAATACGGTGATGCCGACGTGATGATTGCGGGCGGCTCAGAGGCCACCGTGTCGCCACTGGGTGTGGGTGGCTTTGCCGCCATGCGCGCCCTGTCCACCCGCAACGATGATCCTAAAACTGCTTCGCGTCCTTGGGACAAAGACCGCGATGGTTTTGTGTTGGGCGAAGGCGCGGGCGTGATGGTGCTCGAAGAGTACGAACACGCCAAAGCGCGCGGCGCAAAAATCTACGCCGAGCTGGCTGGCTTTGGCATGAGCGCTGATGCCGGTCACATGACCGCGCCCAATATGGACGGCCCACGCCGCGCCATGCTGGGCTCACTGCGCAACGCGGGCGTCAATGCTGATCAAGTGGACTACCTCAACGCCCACGGCACGTCCACACCTCTGGGTGATGTGAACGAGACCAACGCCATCAAGGCCGCGCTGGGCGACCACGCGTACAAGACGCTGGTGAGCTCCACCAAATCCATGACCGGCCACTTGCTGGGTGGGGCGGGCGGGATTGAGAGCGTGTTCACCGTGTTGGCCTTGCACCACCAAAAAGTGCCTCCCACCATCAACATCTTCAACCAAGACCCGGAGTGCGATCTGGACTACTGCGCCAACACAGCGCGGGATGTGAAGATCGACGTGGCCGTGAAGAACAATTTTGGCTTTGGCGGCACCAACGGAAGTCTGGTCTTCAAGCGCATCTGACGCGCGCTCGAATCGTCTGCCCCCATGTACAACGCCCCAGCGGTTTCCTATCCGGTGGGGCGTTCGCACATCAAGCGGGTGATCACAGGGACGCTACTGTTGCTGGCCTTGGGTGTGTTGGGCTTTTGGTGCCATCAAGTGCCTCATTTGGCTTGGCCGCAGGGGCTGGGTTTGGGGCTGTGGCTTGTGGGTGCGCTGTTGGCGGTTCGTGATGATGCCAACACGCCCCACGGACATCTGAGCTGGGACGGGCGAGATTGGCACTGGATGTCGGCGCGTCAATCTTGGCTTGTCGAGGTTCGCCCTCAGCTGGACGGTCAACGATTTATGTTGCTGGCTCTAAGAAGGGCGAAACCAGGTCTTGATTGGCTCTGGCTAGAGCGCGAAAGCGACCCCCTGCACTGGGATGCTTTACGACGTGCTGTGTGGGCCCAGGGTAAGACCGAGGTGGCCCTCAACGGGCAGAGCCCCGGTCTGGTGGCAGATCAGCCGTGAAGCAGTCACAAAGCAACACGGGCAACGACAGCGATCTTCTGCTGGTCGAGCGCACTTTGGCGGGTGATAAGCATGCTTTTGAGTTGTTGGTGATCAAGTACCAACGCCGAATTCAACGTCTGATTCGCCGCATGGTGCGCGATGTGGATCTGGTGGACGACATCGCCCAAGAAACTTTTATTCGGGCCTACCGGGCACTGCACCAGTACCGGGGTGAGGCGCAGTTTTACACCTGGCTCTACCGCATCGCCGTCAATACGGCCAAGAAATTCTTGCTCGAATTCAAACACGACCCCGTGGTGATGAGTGCCGCCCTCAGGTCGCAAGATGAAGAAGATGAAACTTCTCAGCGTTTAAGCGAACCAATCTCAGACGAAACACCGGAATCGGTGCTCGCCGCCAAAGAAATTGCGACGGTGATCAACGCGGCTATGGCGGCGCTGCCGGACGACTTGCGTCAAGCCGTAACCTTGCGCGAAATTGAGGGCTTGAGCTATGAGGAAATTGCAAGCGTGATGGATTGCCCGATTGGTACAGTTCGATCTCGTATTTTTCGAGCTCGGGAAGCCATATCGACCAAGGTCAAGCCCTTGCTGGAACATCAATCCGGCAAGCGCTGGTAGCTCGAACGAAAGTGATCAAGATGAGTGATGAAAATTTAAACCTCAATGAGCAAATCTCAGCACTGGCTGACGGTCAGTTAAGCGGCGAGGCCTTGGTGCAGACCGTGCGGTTGCTGGCGCAGGATGAACAGGCTCGGGCCAACTGGCATGCCTATCACTTGGTGGGAGATGTCCTGCGCTCGCAGGAGTTGTCCTGGGGCTGTACGAAAGACAGCGCCTTCTTGTCCCGGTTTCGCAGTCGACTGGAAGATGATGGCCTACATTTTTCGCATGAATATGCTATAGATTCAATAGCTGTTTACGCAGGTAATGAAAGGCTCATAGGCATAAATGACCATGAAAAAGAAGCGGCTAACGACCCCAGCCTGCGCTGGAAGTGGGTGGCTGGATTGGCTTCGCTGGCTTTGGCAACGGTGCTGGGTTGGGGCTTGGTGGGGGGTGTGAGCGCCCCGTCCAGCCCCTCGCAACTGGCGCAAACGCCATCACCTATCGTGGTGGTGCAGGACGAATCCTCTCAGGTCATGATCCGCGATCCCCGGCTGGACCCGTTGCTCCAAGCGCACCAGCAGTTTGGCGGTGCGTCGGCCTTGCAAATGCCGTCCGGCTTTGTACGCAACGCCACTTTTGAGCGCTCGGCTCGGTAAGGCCCATCATGGTCTTGCGTGTGCGAACCCGGTGTTTGTTGGCAAGTGTTGCCGCATTGTTCATGGTGGCCATCGTTGGCGCACAAACGCCTATGCTCGGGCGGGACGTTGCGCCGGTGCAAAAAGCACCGGCGCAACGCAGCACCTCCGAGTGGCTGCTGCGCATGCACGAGGCCTCGCGTCGCAAGGCGTATATCGGCACCCTGGTGGTCTCCTCTGGCAGCAGCATGGCCAGCTCACGCATTTGGCACGTGTGCGATGGCGAGCAGCAAATGGAGAGGATTGAGTCTTTGAGTGGCCCGCCGCGTTCAACTTTTCGGCACAACGCAGAAGTCATTACTTTCTCGCCGCAAAGCAAAGTCGCGTTGGTGGAAACACGCGAGTCACTGGGCCTGTTCCCCGGTTTGCTCAATTCACCGGATACGGCCATTGACGAGTTTTATACCGCCCACCTGATCGGTGCAGAGCGCGTGGCGGGCTTTGATGCCGACGTGGTGCAGATTGAAGCCAAGGACAAGCTGAGGTTCGCATACCAGGTCTGGAGTGAAAAAAAATCCGGTCTGGTGGTTCGCCTGCAAACACTCGACGCGCAAAAGCGTGTGCTGGAACAAGTCGCCTTCTCGGAGTTGCAGTTGGATGCGCCGGTCAGCATGAGCAAGCTCACGCAAATGATGGCCAAAACCGACGATTACCGGGTGGAGCGTC
>JANPNG010000146.1:0-6310 GCA_031427355.1 Hylemonella sp. | reverse complement strand
GGCCGAATCGAAGTTGGAGAAGTGACAGGCCTGGGCCATGGTGGGGGCCAGGCGGCCCAATACGTCAAAGTCAGCCGCTTGGTAATGAAAGGGCTCGGCGCTCCAGGATTCCATCAGGAAAAACAGCAGGTTTTTCTTGGGCGCTTGAGCCGCTGAACCTGACTTTGCGGCCAGTGACTCAGGCGCGTTGAACAACAGCGATGCACGCAGCGCCGCCTCATCCACTGCGTCGATACCCAGCACCTTGGCAGCCTCCAGCGGCGAGCTGAAATGCAGACGCTTGAGCCCCAGCAGCGGGTCGGAAAGGTTCTGCGAATCACGCCGACTGTCCCACGCGAACTTCAGCGCGATGACGCCGTTGGGCACCATGTCGTTGAGAAACTGCGAGGTGGTGACCGAGACGTTTTGCTTGCCCAGCGCCATGGCGCGCAAAGTGCCTTTGGTGGTGAGCACCAGCAGCAAGAACGCGAACAGCACGCCCAGTAAAGTGGCCCAGACCGACCAGCGCTGGCGGTTCAGGCGCAGGCTCAAACGCCCATAGGCGGTGCGGCGCAGGCGCAGGGCGGCCCAGCTCAGCCCTGCCCAAACGAACAGCGTGCCCACCACGGGGAAATCGCTCCAGATGGTCTGGACAATCGCCTGGGTGTCGTCTTCAAAGAAGCCGAAGACGATGGGGTCAATGGGCGTTTTGTAAAAACCGAAGTAATGCAGGTTAACCAGTGAGGCCAAGACGAAGAGAACGGCGACTGTCCCCACCAGCCCACCGTGCCAACGCGCAGGCAAGAGGAGCAAGAGCGGAAAAAAGAGCAGCGAGGCGGCAGCGCAGACCTTGAGGTCAAAACGCGCCCCCTGCACCACCACTGTCCACAGGTCTTGCCAGGACAAGGCCAGCCCGCTGGGCCAATGCCAGGCGATTTGCCCCACACGCAGCACCGACAGCACCAGCGCCACGCACAGCACCATGAGCCAGGCCTGCAGCACGGCAGAGGACAGGGCGCCCAGGCTGTGCTGACCGAAGGTGCGCAGGGAAAACTTCATCGCGTCAGCAGGTCTCGGCAAACAACTCCCGCCCAATCAGCATGCGGCGAATCTCCGACGTGCCCGCGCCGATTTCATACAGCTTGGCGTCGCGCCACAGACGGCCCAGGGGGTAGTCGTTGATGTAGCCGTTGCCGCCGAAAATCTGCACGCCCTCGCCCGCCATCCAGGTGGCTTTCTCGGCCGTCCACAGGATGACCGAGGCGCAGTCTTTGCGTACTTGGCGCACATGCTCGGTGCCGAGCAGATCGAGGTTTTTGGCCACGGTGTAGGCAAAGGCCCGCCCGGCTTGCAGCACGGTGTACATGTCGGCCACCTTGCCCTGGATGAGTTGGAACTCGCCAATGCTCTGGCCGAACTGCTTGCGCTCGTGGATGTAGGGCAGCACGCTGTCCATCACCGCCTGCATGATGCCCAGCGGCCCGCCGGTGAGCACGGCGCGCTCATAGTCCAGCCCGCTCATCAGCACCTTGGCACCCTGGTTCAGCCCGCCCAGGATGTTGGCCTCTGGCACTTCCACATTGTTGAACACCAGCTCGCCGGTGTGTGAGCCCCGCATGCCGAGCTTGTCGAGCTTTTGCGCGACGCTAAAGCCCTTCATGCCCTTCTCGATCAGGAAGGCGGTAACGCCACGCGCGCCCAACTCGGGTTCGCTCTTGGCATAGACAACCAGGGTGTCGGCGTCCGGCCCATTGGTGATCCACATCTTGCTGCCGTTGAGCAGGTAGTAGCCGCCTTTGTCTTCGGCCTTGAGCTTCATGCTGAGCACATCACTGCCCGCGCCCGGCTCGCTCATGGCCAGTGCGCCGACGTGTTCGCCGCTGATGAGTTGGGGCAGGTACTTGCCACGCTGCTCGGGTGTGCCGTTGCGTCGAATCTGGTTCACGCACAGGTTGCTGTGCGCGCCGTAGCTCAGGCCCACGCTGGCGGATGCGCGGGAGATTTCTTCCATGGCGACCATGTGTGCCAGGTAGCCCATGTTGGCGCCGCCGTATTCCTCACCCACGGTGATGCCCAGCACGCCCAGCGCGCCCATCTTGCGCCACAAGTCCATGGGGAACTGGTCGTCGCGGTCGATCTGCGCGGCACGCGGGGCGATCTCGCTCTGCGCAAAGTCGCGCACCGCGTCACGCAGGGCGTCGATGTCTTCGCCGAGTTGGAAGTTGAGGCCGGGTTGGTTCATATCTTTTCCTTTATCAGTTGAGGACAGAGCTGGCGCGCTACGCGTCGCTGCGAACTGTCCCGCAAGTTCTCAGTATGTTTTGTTCACCGGCACCAAGGTCTGCTGCATGAGGGCGCAAACCGTGGTCTTGCCTGCCGCATCGACATGTAGCACCTCCGCCGTGGTGACGATGATGCGCTTGCCCGCTTTCACCACGCGCCCGATGGCATGCAGCTCGCCACTGGCGAAGGCCGCGAGGAAGTTGATTTTGTACTCCACCGTGGTGACCTCCATGCCCTCCGGGGCTTGCGTCAGACCCGCATAGCCCGCCGCAATATCGGCCAGCGCGCCCATGGCCCCGCCATGAAAGCCGCCTTGCTGCTGCGTGACCTTGTCAGAGTAGGGCAGCGCCAACTCACACAGACCGGGCTCCACGCGCAACAGGCGTGCGCCCCAGTGTTGCATCAGGCCCTGGCGGTCAAAGCTGGTTTGAATGCGTTCGAAAAGTGCTTCATTTGACATGGCTTGGCTTTCTCAAAATTTCACAGGGTTTGGGGTTAGGCCCAGCGCGGCACGGCATCGTCTTTGAGCTGGCCGCGCAGAGCGGCGTAGTCGGGCACCACGGCGCGCACCGTGTCCCAAAAGCGCGGGCTGTGGTCCATCACGCGCAGGTGGCTGAGCTCATGCGCCACCACGTAGTCGATCACGTTGGGTTTGAAGTGAATCAAGCGCCAGTTCAATCGAATGGAGCCATCACTGCGGGCGCTGCCCCAGCGCGTGCCTGCGTTGCTGAGTGAGAGCTTGCACCACTGCACCTGAAGCTGCGGGGCAAAGTGGTTGAGCCGCTCGGTGAACAGTTGCTTGGCTTGGCGCATGAGCCAGGCTTGCACTGCGTCCCGAATCTGATCGGGCGTGGCATGCAGGGGCAAACCAATGCGCAGCGTGCCAGCCACATGTTCACCCCCCACCGCTGTGAAGGCATGGCTCGGGTCCAGCACCACGGTGAGGGTGTCGCCCAGAAAAGGCAGCGTCACGCCGTCGCGCCACTCGATGCGGGCCGAGGTCTGGCGTTGCTCGCGCTCGCGCATTTCATCGAGTTTGCGCAGCACCCAGGTGGCCTTCTCTTGCAAAGCAGCCTCCACCTCACGCAGTGGCACCCATTTGGGCGCGCTCACCACCAAACCATCGGGCCCGACTTGGAAGCCAATGGTGCGACGCTGGCCGCGTTTGAATTCATAGCCGACCAGCGCCTCACACAGGCGCGATTCGCGGTTGGCGCGTGGGTGACGAAAGCGCGCGGGGGTCATCACGCTGCCCAATGGCACACCGGAAATTGCCGAGTTCGCTATTAATTTTGGAGCGGCTTGTGCATGTAAATCAAGGGCTGCAGCCTTATTTGACTCTGAAATCTTGGGCGCAGCAACCTTCTGCACGGGTGTTGGGGTCAGCACCCTGGGCTCGGGCTCAAAAAAATCCAGCGCCAACTGATAGAGACTGCGCATGGACGTCAAGGGTAGGCGTCGGGGTCGAGCCGCCGCATTTCGGCCTCGATCCAGGCTTCGACTTCACGCATCAACTCAGCGGGCTCGCGACCCACGCTGGGAATGGGCTTGCCGATGGACACGTCCACGATGCCCGGTGTCTTGATGAAGGCTTTGCGCGGCCAGCATTTGGCCGAAGTGACAGCAATGGGGATCACCGGCGCGTCGGTCTCAACAGCCAAGCGGGTCCCGCCGGTTTTGTAAGTGCCTTTTTGCCCACGCAGGATGCGTGTGCCCTCTGGGAACATGATGACCCAAACACCGCGTGCCAATAGCCTGCGCCCCTGCACCACCACCTTGGCAAAGGCCTGAGTGCCCTGGCTACGGTCGATGTGGATCATGTCTGTGCGGCCCATGGCCCAACCGAAAAACGGAATGTAGAGCAACTCTTTTTTAAACACATAGGCCAGCGGGTGCGGCATCAATGTGGGCATGAGCAGGGTCTCGAACGTGGACTGGTGCTTGACCAGCAAAATCGCCGCGCTGGTCTCGCCTGTGGGCAGGTTCTCCATGCCGTTGACACGGGTGCGTATGCCAAGAATGGTGCGAGCACCCCAGACGACCACGCTGAGCCAGTGGGCGGCAATCCAATACACCGGGTTGCCTTTGACAAACACAGACGTCAGCAAAAGCGCAATCGCCCAAGGCACAACGGTGAGGCAGATCCACAGCATGTGAAGGATGGAGCGAATCAATGGCATGCGGGTCAACTCCTTGAGGTCGTGAAGGCCACGTCGCGGCTCAGCAGCACCTCAACGCAGGCCAGCAGATCGTCGTGCACTTCGGTGTCGGCGGGGAAGGCATCTGACAAGGGCTGGCCCCGCAGGGCTGCGCCCTTGCCGGTCAGCACCAGGTGCGGCTCGCAGCCCAGCGCGGCCCCGGCTACCAGGTCACGCGCTGAATCGCCCACGGTGGGCACGCCCTTGAGGTCAATGCCGTAGCGCTCACCAATTTGGGCAAACAGGCCAGAGGCGGGCTTGCGGCAATGGCAGGCTTGCTCAGGTGCATGTGGACAATAGAAGATGGCATCCACACGCCCGCCCAGTGCGGCCAACAGCTTGTGCAATTTGCTGTGCATGGCGTTGAGCGCCGCCACATCAAACAAGCCACGCCCCAGACCCGACTGGTTAGTCGCCACCACCACATGCCAGCCCGCGTGGGTCAGGCGCGCAATGGCTTCCAACGCGCCAGGCAACGGCTTCCACTCAGCTGCCGACTTGATGAAGTCAGCGCTGTCTTCGTTGATGGTGCCGTCGCGGTCGAGGATAACCAGCTTCATGCTCAGGCCACCAGACGGGACAGGTCGGCCACGCGGTTCATGGCCTCGTGCAGGCTCTTGAGCAGGCCTTGGCGGTTCAAGCGCAGGTCGAGTTCTTCGGCATTGACCATCACGCCGTCAAAGAAGGCGTCCACGGGTGTGCGTAGCGCGGCCAGGGCTTGAAGCGAGGCGGTGTAGTCACCGGCGTCGAACAAGGCCTTCGCTTTAGGTGTGACGTCTTTCATGGCGGCATACAGCGCTTGTTCAGCCGGTTCCTTGAGCAGCACCTCGCTGACGTGGGCATCCACGTCGTCGGCTTTTTTCAGAATATTGCCAATGCGCTTGTTGGCGGCGGCTAGGGCGGCGGCTTCTGGCAGGGCGGCGAAAGTGCGCACGGCACCTAGGCGTTGGGGTACATCGCCCAGGCGTTGGGGCTTCAAGGCGAGCACAGCATCAACTTCTTGTGCGCTGTAGCCTTGTTCACGCAGGGAGCCGGCGAGGCGGTCGTAGATGAAGCTGGTCAAGCCTTCCGAGGCATCGGCAATTTTGTCGCCAAACGCGGAGGCGGCATGGGTCACCAGCGCATTCAAATCCAGCGCAAGGTTCTTCTCCGTCAACATCCGAATCACACCCAGCGCATGCCGTCGCAGCGCAAACGGATCTTTGTCACCCGTGGGCAGGTTGCCAATGCCGAACATGCCGACCAAGGTCTCCAACTTATCGGCCAGCGCCACCACCACGCCAACGGGGTTGCGTGGCAACTCGTCACCCGCAAAGCGCGGCTTGTAGTGGTCTTCAATCGCATCTGCAATGTCATCGCCCAAGCCGTCATGGCGCGCGTAGTAGCCGCCCATGATGCCTTGCAGCTCGGGGAATTCGCCCACCATGTCGGTCAGCAAGTCGGTCTTGGCCAACTGCGCGGCGGTGTCGGCTGGTGCGGCCAGGGTCTCACCGCCGAGCTGCTGCGCAATCGCCCTTGCAATGGCGCGCACGCGCTCTACGCGCTCACCCTGCGTGCCGAGTTTGTTGTGATAGACCACCTTGCCCAGGCCTTCAACGCGAGAGGCCAGCGTCTTCTTGCGGTCTTGGTCGAAGAAGAACTTCGCATCGGCCAGGCGCGGGCGCACCACGCGTTCATTACCTTGAATGACGGCGCTGGCGTCCGCCGGGGTGATGTTGCTGACGACCAAAAATTTATTCGTCAACTTGTCTGCCGCATCCAGCAGAGGAAAGTACTTCTGATTCGCCTTCATGGTGAGAATCAGGCACTCTTGCGGCACGTCGAGGAACTGTTTCTCAAACTCGCACACC
>JANPNG010000145.1:0-8638 GCA_031427355.1 Hylemonella sp. | reverse complement strand
TTACCCAGCTTTCTATGCAAACCCAAGATTGTCACCATTTGGCGCGGATTGCGCGAAACTGTAGAAGGTACGCGTCAAAGATCACCCGTTTTTTCCGCCACCCTGTAACCCATCGCCCGGTATCCACGCTGACGTTTTTCCCACATCCGCAGCAGTCCCGGATGACCCGTGTCCACAAAGTCGATGATGCGGACGTCGGTCTTGGTCGCATGTTCTCGGTGCAGACGGCCCGCGTATTGCTGTAGCGTCCCCGTCCACGAAACTGGCATGGCCAGCACCATGGTGTCAAGCGGTGGATGGTCGAAGCCTTCACCGACCAGCTTGCCCGTCGCCAACAAAACACGTGGGGTATCGGGTGGCAAGTCGTTGAGTTCCACGATCAGTGTGGCACGCTGTTTCTTGGAGATGCGCCCGTGCAATACAAACAACGACGACGCCTTGCCGTCCAAGGCAGTTTGAATGGCATTGAGATGTTCGGTGCGCTCAGTCAGCACCAGCACCTTGCGGCCTTGGCTGTAGGCTTGTATGACCTCAAGAGCTATCGCATCGGTTCGAGCTTGGTCGGTGGCAAGTTGTCGAAAAACATCTTGAATTCCCGCGTCCTGCGGCACATCAATCCGCGCGTGCGATGTGCACGGCGTCACAGTCAAGTCATGCGGTGCACCTGTGGGCTTGGCTGCGCTGTGTCGCGTTGGCCCGCATTGCATGAAGATGATCGGCTGCTGGCCATCACGGCGAATCGGTGTAGCGGTCAGTCCGAGTACGTATTTAGCTTTGGCCTTCTTCAGAATCGCATCGAACGACACTGCACCAATGTGATGGCATTCATCCACGATCACATGACCGTAGTTTTCGACCAGCGAGTTGACGTCTCCTTGACGCGACAGCGATTGCATCACCGCGATGTCGATTTTTCCTGTCGGCTTGGCCTTGCCGCCACCGATGGTGCCGACCACGCCCTTACCAACGCCCAAGAATGATTGCAAGCGCTCTTGCCATTGCTTGAGTAGTTCGGTTCGATGCACCAAAACCAGCGTGTTCACACCACGGCGCGCAATCATCGCCGCAGCCGTCACCGTTTTGCCAAAGGCCGTCGGCGCACACAGCACGCCTGTATCGTGGCGCAGCATCGCGACCACAGCGACTTCTTGATCCAATCTCAAAGTACCGGCAAACGCCACTTCCAGTAGCGACCCCGTGTATCGCTCGTCGATCAGCTCAAAACCAATGGCGTTGTCACGCAGCAGTTCCAGCGCGGCATCCAGACAACCCCGCGGCAACGCGATGTGATTGGGATGGTTTTCAGCGCAGCCGATGACGCGAGGCTCGTCCCACACCGAAAAGCGCATTGCCTGTTTTTTGTAAAACTCCGGGTTCTGAAAGGCCGCCAAACGAATCAACCGGTTGGCCAGTGACTGCGGCAGTGATCCCTTCTCGAAATAGATCAAATTGGCCAGCGTCACGGTGAGCGACTTCGGCATTGGCCCGACCAACTTCTTGACCGCTACTGAGGAGCGCTTCCAAGGCTCCTTGTGATCTTCCTCGTCGATGAAGGTGACATCGAGTGGGTGAGCATTGCCCGTCGCCCTCAGCAGGGTGGGCTCGATATCGTGTGCAGGCATCGACACAACGGCAGACAGAAAGGCCCATTGATCCCGGTAAGGCCGCAATTCAGCATCCACGAACACACTGCATCCGTTCTCACGCGGATGCTTCTGTAATGGCAGCGCAATGAGATTGCCGAAACCGCCCTTGGGCATGGCATCCTGATTGGGGAACAAGCGGTCGTAAGATTCGAGCTTGAGTTGGCGAGTGCGAGCACAGGTGTGGCTGATGATGGCCGTCCCGAGTCGACGCGCATCCCGCGCCGAAACGCTGCCGGTGAAGAATATCCAAGCGTGCGCACCGTTGCCTGAGCGTGATATTTCAAGAGCGACTGGCACACCCAGTTCGTGAGATGACTGGTAAAATGCCTTGGCATCCTCGCGCCAATCCGCTTCATCGAAATCAACGGCAAGAAAATGGCAGGTATCGTCAGCCATCAGCGGATAGACGCCAATGGTGCGTTTGCCAGCGAGATGCTCGTAGATGACAGCGTCAGACAAGGGGAGCAGCAAACGGTGATTGCATTCCCCACATTTGATGCGCGGCTTTTCGCAAACACCGGCCCGCCACTCATTGCCGCAGGCTGGTGCGTAACCAGATTTGCCGCTTGTTTTACTTTCCCAGCGGATGGGGTAGAGGTCGGTTCGCCCGCGAAACAGCCGACGAAACAAGGCCACCTTTTCGGCGGTTGACAACCGGGATGGTTCTGGCACCGGGATGGGTGGCCTTGGTTCAACTGTGGCTGGCTCAAACGGCAAACGCCATTCGATTCCGTGATCTTCCAGCAGCGCGATCAGGCGTGCGTTTTCGCCTTGCAGTGTGGCCAAACTAACGTGTTCAATCATCGGCCCCGTACTCGGCAAGCAGGTCGTCCATCTCGTCACCCACGCCATAGCCGAAGTTGTGGCTGGTGCGGCGCACGGTATCCAGCCTGCCCCATAACGGCTGAATTTGCGCGTCGGTCAAACTGGCGATGGTTTTAAGGGCCTGCTCGAACATCCGTACCAGCGCCTCGAAGTAGCCCTCATCCTGCAGGCCGACTTCATTGCTGAACCCCGCAGCCCGTTCGCAATAAAACACCATCAGTTCGGCCAGACCTTCCGCTTGGCCTATGGCTTTTTTGTAATCGGCAATCGCCTTTTTCGCCTTGGCAACCGACGTGTCCCGATTCTTGAATATATCGGGCCACAGCCAACGGTCAATCGTGGTCTTGTACGGCTTGAGCACATCGTCGCCCAGACTGAGACGAGCGTGCAGAAAGGCTTGGTTGTCCTTGCTGGCGGCGTACAGGTCTTGCAGCAGCCCGAGCAGTCCTGCACGGTCGAAATCGGTCAGTTTGGTTTTGACGTCACTCCACGAGGCTGTGTTTTTCTTGGTGGCCATTTTTTATTCTCCATCGTTGCTCAGCAGTTGTTAAGTACTGCTTAATGACTGCTGCTTCAAGTTCATGATCAGCACTCCACCGAGTGTGTCGGCCAGCACGCCGCGCAGCGTGAGCTGACCAACGGGCAGCCCGACCAAAAATCTTTCAGTGTCGTGCTTGAGGCTCACGGCAACTCTCCCAACTCGCGTTCTATCTGCTCGATGCTAGGCAGGCTGGACTCAAGCTCAACGGGCAGTGCGCGGGTCAGCTCAAAAGTCGAAACACCGATGGGTTTATCCACGCCGCGTAAGGCGTATTCGGCGATCACTTCGTTTTGTGTCTGGCAGAGAATCAGCCCGATGGTCGGCGTATCGCTGGCGTGTTTCAGCACATCGTCCACCACGCTGCAATAGAAATTCATCTTGCCCGCGTATTCCGGCTTAAACGCACCGCGCTTGAGTTCGATGACGATAAAGCAGCGCAGGTGCAGGTGATAAAACAGCAGATCAATATAAAAATCCTGATCCTCCACACCCACGTGATACTGCCGCCCGACAAAGGTAAAACCCTGCCCCAGCTCCAGTAAGAACTTCTCCAAATGCGCGATCAATACGGTTTCCAATTCGCGCTCTCGGAAAGGCTCTGCCAAGGTCAGGAAATCGAACACGTACGGGTCTTTCAGCGCCTGCTGCGCTAGGTCAGACTGAGGTAGCGGCAACCGCAAGGCGAAATTGCTGGTGGCCTTGCCCTGGCGGGCGTGTGCCGAAGTCTCGATCTGCATTTGCAACACATTGCGGCTCCAACCATGGGTGAGCGTTGCCTGCATGTACCAGTGTCGCGTCTCGGCATCCTTGAGCTTTTCCATCAACAGCAGGTGGTGACCCCAAGGCAAGGCCAGCAGCACATCACTGGGAAAAAGTGCCACGGCCTGTGGCACTTTCTGTTGGGCGTCAATTTGTGCCACAGGCTGTGGCACAAATGAAGCTCCGGCATATTCGCGATAAAACGCCAGCATGCGCTTGATATTTCGTTCGGAAAACCCTTTGATCTCAGGCAAGTCATTGCGGATATCCCGCGCCAATCGCGGAATCACCGCCGCACCCCAGCCCTCGATTTTTTGCCGTGCGTCCAACATCTGGCCCAGTTTCCAATACAGGCGAATCAACTCGGCATTGACCGACAGCATCGCCCGCGTTTGCGCCTGCCGGATGCGCTGCTTGATGTCGGTGAGCAGATCGGCGTAATTCAAGGGCGGCATGGCTTTTTCATTCATGCGGCACCACCCAGTAATTCAAACCCGCTCCACAACCAGCGCAATCCCCTGCCCCACGCCGATGCACATGGTGCACAGGGCGTAGCGGCCACCAATGCGGTGCAACTGGTTCACCGCCGTCATCACCAGGCGTGCGCCGCTGGCCCCCAGCGGGTGACCCAGGGCAATCGCGCCGCCGTTGGGGTTGACGCGGGCATCGTCGTCAGCCAGGCCCAAATCACGCAGCACGGCCAGGCCTTGGGCGGCGAAGGCTTCGTTGAGTTCGATCACATCCATTTGCGCCAGGCTCAGTCCGGTCAGCGCCAGAACCTTACGGGTAGCCGGGACCGGGCCAAAGCCCATGATGCGCGGAGCCAAGCCTGCCGTGGCCATGCCCACCACGCGGGCACGCGGCGTGAGGCCGTAGCGCGTGGCAGCGGCTTCGCTGGCCAGCAGCAGGGCACACGCGCCGTCGTTCACACCAGAAGCATTGCCTGCCGTCACCGTGCCATCAGGGCGCACCACACCTTTGAGCTTGGCCAGCGATTCAATCGTGGTGTCGCGTGGGTGTTCGTCTTTGCTGACGATGATGGCGTCGCCCTTTTTTTGCGCGATGCTCACGGGGGTAATTTCGGCATCAAAGAAACCGCTGAGTTGCGCCTTGACCGCATTTTGTTGTGAACGCAAGGCCATTTGGTCTTGTGCCAGACGTTCGATTTTGAAATCAGTCGCCACGTTTTCGGCGGTCTCGGGCATGGAGTCCACGCCGTACAGCTCTTTCATGCGCTTGTTCACAAAACGCCAGCCAATGGTGGTGTCATACACCGCGTTGCTGCGGCTGAAAGCACTCTCGGCTTTGGGCATGACAAAGGGCGCGCGGCTCATGCTCTCCACACCACCCGCAATCATCAGCTCGGCCTCGCCACTGCGAATGGCGCGCGCCGCTGTGCCCACAGCGTCCATGCCGGAGCCGCACAAGCGGTTGATCGTGGCACCGGGCACGTCCATGGGCAAACCGGCCAGCAGTGCGGACATGCGCGCCACATTGCGGTTGTCCTCACCCGCCTGGTTGGCGCAGCCGTAAAGCACATCGCTGACAGCGGCCCAATCGACCGAAGCGTTGCGCGCCATCAGTGCTTTGATCGGCAGTGCGCCCAGGTCATCGGTACGGACTGAAGACAAAGCGCCGCCGTAGCGACCAAAGGGGGTGCGTTGTGCGTCGCAGATGAAGGCTTGGGTCATGTCGGTCTCTTTCAAAAAATGTGATTGTGTCTCAGGCTTGTGTACACCCAGGTGCTTGGCGTGGACAGCGCTTCAGTAGGTCTCCAAATGCAAACGCCCTTCGCGTTTGAGCGCTGCACCTACCGTCGCCCAATCCAACCCCGCCTGCTGCGCTACATCACGCAAGGCCAGCACCACGCCCTCTTCCATGCTCTTGAGGCCACAAACATAGAAGTGACTGTTGCCGTCTTTGAGCAAAACCACCAGATCAGCAGCACGCTCGCGCATCGCGTCTTGCACGTAGCGCTTGGGTTGGCCGGGTGTGCGTGAGAAGGCGAAATGAATGTCGATGAAATCTTTGGGCAGGTTTTGCAAGGGGCCGAAGTAGGGCAGCTCGGCTTGGGTGCGCGCGCCGAAAAACAACATCAGCTTGCCGCCTTCAAACTTCCCCGATGCCCGCAGGCGGCGACGCCACTCGGTCATGGCGCGCATGGGGGCCGATCCAGTGCCGGTACAGATCATCACGATGTTGGACTTCGGGTGATTGGGCATCAGGAACGAGCTGCCAAAGGGGCCGATCACCTGCACCGTGTCACCCACTTTCAGGTCGCACATGTAGTTGGAGCCCACGCCGCGCACCGGCTTGCCCTGGTGGTCTTCCAGCACCCGTTTGATGGTGAGCGAGACATTGTTGTAACCGGGGCGCTCGCCATTGCGTGGGCTGGCAATCGAGTACTGGCGGGCAAAGTTCGGCTTGCCCTTGTCGTCGCTGCCAGGCGGCAGGATGCCGATGGACTGGCCTTCCAACACGGGGAAGGGTATGGCACCAAAGTCCAGCACGACGTGATGGGTGTCGTAGTCACTGCCCGCAGTCTGGCCGACCTCCGTCACGCGGAAGTTGCCCGTCACGGTGGCAGTGGTTGGCCCCGACTTAGGGCCATAGAGGTTGGTGTAAGCGTGCGCTGCCGACCAGGGCGGCAACGTGGCGCCCCAGGCCGAGGAGACAAAGGCGGTCTCGCCCGATTCGAGCTGGGTTTGCGGCACGGCTTGCGACGTGGTTTGCGGGTGCGTGGCGGACACGGACACGTCCGCATCCCCCCCCAATTCAAGGCCTTCAGGCAACGGCACTTCGGCAGGCAACTCGTCCCAGCCCAGTTGCTCTTGCGGCGTATAGGCCTTGATCTTGAGCATGGTGCGCCAGTTGTCAATGGAGCCGGTGGGGCAAGGCGAGATGCAGGCCATGCAGAGATTGCACTTGTCGGCATCCACCACGTAATTGCGCGAATCGTGCGTGATCGCCTGCACCGGACAGATGGCCTCACAGGTGTTGCAGCGGATGCATATCTCGGGGTCGATCAGGTGCTGCTTGATCACAAGGGTTTCACTGATGTCCATGGCGCTCTCCAAAGCAGTTTTCTCTATTGAAACAGGGGGCTACGTGGGCCCCCTGTATTGTCTCTCTCAAACCTCAGTGATCAAGCAAAGCGAACGTACTCAAAATCCACCGGCTGACGGTTGATGCCCATCACCGGCGGGGCGATCCAGTTGGCAAACTTGCCTGGCTCGACGACGCGGCCCATCAGGCTGGCAACATAGGCGCGGTCTTCGGCACTGGGCAGCCACTTGGACTCATTGGCCTGCCATTCAACCGCACTCACCACCCGGCCATCGGGCGAGACTTTCACACCTGATAGCGCGCCGATGTTGCGGTGAAAGGCCTTGTGCGGCACGGTCAGGCGCTGGGGCAAACCGGCTTTTTCAATCACCCGGTTCCAGCGGCCCACACCAGATACCGAATCCTTGATGAAGTCATCACGCAGCACCTCGTTCAATGCATTGAGCAGGGGCACTTCTTTCTCGACCAGTTGACCGTCACGGGCTTCCAGAATGCGGTAGCTCTGGCCTTTGAGCACATGATCGTCGTCGCGTTTGCCTTCTTCAAATCGGCCCTTGATGCCGGTGGAATAGAAGGTGGCGGCGTTGCTCGACTCGTCCGCACCAAACAGGTCAATGGTGACGCTGTAATGGAAGTTGAGGTAGCGCTGCAAGGTGGGCAGGTCGATCACACCGGCTGCGCGCAGCTTGGCCACATCGTCGGTCTGCAGCTCATTCATGACGGCCACGGTACGGGCGATCACGCGCGAGATGCCGGACTCACCCACAAACATGTGGTGCGCTTCCTCGGTCAGCATGAACTTGGTGGTGCGCGCCAACGGGTCGAAGGCGCTCTCGGCCAAGGCGCAGAGCTGGAACTTGCCGTCCCGATCGGTGAAGTAGGTGAACATGAAGAAAGCCAACCAATCCGGCGTGGCCTCGTTGAAGGCCCCCAGGATGCGCGGGTTGTTGGCGTCGCCGCTGCGGCGCTCTAACAGCGCCTCGGCTTCTTCACGACCATCACGGCCGAAATGCTTGTGCAACAGATAGACCATGGCCCACAGGTGGCGCCCTTCTTCGACGTTGATCTGGTAGAGGTTGCGCAGGTCGTACATGCTGGGCGCAGTCAAACCCAAGTGGCGTTGCTGCTCGACCGAAGCCGGCTCGGTGTCGCCTTGGGTCACGATGATGCGACGCAGGTTGGCGCGGTGCTCGCCGGGCACATCTTGCCAAGCTTTCTCGCCCTTGTGATCGCCGAAGTGAATTTCACGGTTGGCGTCACCCGGGTTCATGAAGATGCCCCAGCGGTAGTCCTTCATCTTGGTGTGGCCAAACTGGGCCCAACCTTGGGGATCAACGCTGACGGCAGTGCGCAGATAGACCTCGCTGTCCACCGAGCCTTCCGGGCCGACATCACCCCACCAGTTGATGAAGTTGGGCTGCCACTGCTCCAAGGCGCGTTGCAGCGTGCGGTCGTCACTCAGGTTGACGTTGTTGGGGATTTTTTGGCTGTAGTCGATGGTGCTCATGAGGTTCTCCTTAATGATGGGGGACTTAATCGGTTGAGGACAGAGCTGGCTCAACGAAGTGTGGCTGCGGTCTGTCCCGCAAGCTTAATCAGTTGGGGACAGAGCTTGTGCACTTCGTGTCACTGCGGTCTGTCCCGCAAGGTCTCAGACTCGGTTCCAGTCAAAGGCAGATTTCTCGCCTTTGCCATAAACCTTGAGCGCGCCTTTTTCACCGACGGCGTTGGGGCGCTGGAAGATCCAGTTCTGCCACGCGGTCAAGCGGCCAAAGACGCGGGTGAACATGTTCTCGGGGCC
>JANPNG010000144.1:0-7680 GCA_031427355.1 Hylemonella sp. | reverse complement strand
AATCCTCATCAGTTTGGGAAAGAACAGGTATGTTAATTACACGGCTTTCGGAGTAGCCGTACTTATTTACATCAAGGTCTATGACAGGTTGCGGACGGTGTCCGGTCGAGGTCGATGCCTTCGAGCGCAGTGGCAAAGCGGTTGGAGTAACTCTCGCGGCGGATCTCGCCGTCGGTGATGATGTCGAGGCCAGCGTCTTCCTGGGCCCGGATGGCCAGCAGCGTGGCGTCTTCCCAGGCCTGCTGCAGGAAGGGCTCGGCCACCCGCCACAACTCCTTCGCGCGCACCCGGGGCGGAAAGCGGCCGGCCAGCTTGGCGCGGTCGATCAGCCAGTCGGGCTGCGGGAAACTGCCAACGAGGGTGGTGGGGAAGAGCATGGGGGTCCTTTGCACGGGGGCTTGGGCAGCGCCATCGTTGGCGCCCGACCCTCTGCATTTCAGCCCGAACTGCGGCCGCACCTGCAGCGGGTGATCCCGCAGCGCGGGGCTGGCCCGGGCCTGTGCCAGCGGAAAACTGTTCTTCGCCGCAGCGCTTCACGGCAGACTGCGGCGTTGCTGCAAACTGGCTCATGCACGCCTTCACCTTCCAGGCCAATCCGGCACGCGTGATCTTCGGCCCCGGCAGCTTGCAGCAAGTGGGCGCCGAGGTCGAACGCCTGGGTGCACGCCGCGCGCTGGTGCTGTGCACGCCCGAACAGACCGCGTCAGCCCAGCAGGTGCTGGCGCTGCTGGGCGAACGCGGCGCCGGCTTGTTTGCCAGGGCCGCCATGCATGTGCCGCTTGAAACCGCCCGCGAGGCGCGCGCCGAGGCAGAGCAGCTGGGCGCCGACTGCGCCGTGGCGATCGGCGGCGGCAGCACCACGGGGCTGGGCAAGGCCATCGCGCTGGACAGCCGGCTGCCCATCATCGCCATCCCCACCACCTACGCCGGCAGCGAGATGACGCCGATCTACGGCATCACCGAAGGCGGCATGAAGAAGACCGGCAAAGACCCGCGCATCTTGCCGCGCACGGTGATCTATGACCCCGAACTTACTTTGAGTTTGCCGGTGGGCTTGAGCATCACCAGCGGCATCAACGCCATCGCCCACGCGGCCGAAGGTCTGTATGCGATAGACAGCAGCCCCATCATGGATTTGATGGCCGTTGAAGGCATCACGGCACTTGGTCGTGCGCTGCCGGTGATCCACGCCGATGCCACCAACCTGCAAGCCCGTAGCGACGCGCTCTACGGCGCCTGGCTGTGCGGCATCGTGCTGGGCAACGCGGGCATGGCCCTGCACCACAAGCTGTGCCACACCTTGGGTGGCAGTTTCAACCTGCCGCACGCTGAAACCCACACCGTGGTGCTGCCGCACGCGCTGGCCTACAACGCAGCCGCTGCACCCCACGCCATGCAGCGCATCGCCACTGCCTTGGGCGTTGATGCGTCAGCCATGAGTGCCGCGCAAGCCGTCTATGCCCTGGCCAAAAACAACGGTGCACCAGTAGCGCTCAAAGATCTCGGCATGAAGGCGGCCGACCTGGACAAGGCCTGTGACATCGCGCTGCAAAACCAATACGCCAACCCGCGGCCGCTGGAGCGCGTCGCTTTGCGTCAGTTGTTCCAAAATGCGTTTGATGGTGTGATGCCGGATTGAAATGCTGACGTTTCCTCCAATGTTGACTACCGATCATTCGTTCATCTTTTTTCGTGCGACTGCTTCGCGGGATCAGGCCAGTGGCGCGCTCTGCGCAGCGAAATCAAGGAGGAGCCCGAAGGGCGGGGGACATTCGCGGAGCAGAGTGCGCCACTGGCCTGATCCGTCGAACGTGGTGGGTATTCAACCGTCGAACTCCCACCTTGCTCGCTGCCTCGGCGCTTGGGGTGAGTGGCGTAGCGAAATCAAGGAGGAGGCCGCAGGCCGGGGGACATTCGCGGAGCTACTCACCCCAAGTGCCGGGGCGTACCCCCCCCCATCAGTGTCCAGAATTCAAGAACACGCCATAAACTGAAATCTCAACCGGAGACAAACATGCAACTCGAAGCCCAAGACCTAGCCCAAGCCGTCATTGCCCGCATGGCCGACTGCAAAGAGCCCCGCTTGAAAGAGGTGATGACCGCCCTCATCAAACACGCCCACGCCTTTGTGCAAGAAGTGCAGCTCACACCCGATGAGTGGATGGCCGGTATCCAGTTCCTGACCCAAGCGGGCCAGATGTGCGACGAGAAACGCCAAGAGTTCATCTTGCTGTCCGACACCCTGGGCATCTCCATGCTGGTGGTGGCCATCGAGCAGGCCAAGGCCGCTGCGGCCTTCAAGCCCGAGGCCGGTGCAGACCGCCCTACCGAGGCCACCGTGCTCGGTCCCTTCTTCTGGGAGGGCGCGCCCGAGCTGGCCTTAGGGTCAGACCTCAGTGTGGGCCAACCCGGTGAGCCGACCTACTACCATGGCCGTGTGACCGACACCGTGGGCAAGCCCATCCCCAACTGCCAGCTTGATGTCTGGTCGGGCGATGCAGAAGGCTTCTACGATTTGCAAAAAGGCCCGGACGCCCCCATGGCCCTGCGCGCCCGCTTTCACACCGATGCCGATGGCTACTACCGATTTTGGTCCATCCGACCCACGTTTTACCCCGTGCCCAATGACGGCCCGGTGGGCAAAATGTTGCACCGTTTGGGGCGTCACCCCAACCGCCCCGGCCACATGCACACCTGGCTCCAATCACCCCAGCATGAGAGTCTGATCACTCACCTGTTTGTGTCCGACAGCCCCTACATCGAGTCTGACGTGGTGTTCGGCGTGCGCAACAGTTTGATCGTTGACTTTGCCAAGCATGCGCCCGGTACTGCGCCCGATGGACGGGTGATAGACAAGAACTGGTACACCTGCCATTACGACTTCAAGCTGGTGCCGAAATCATGAAAATCGGCAAAGCCACCGTCCCCCGTTCCGCCATTTGCACCTCGAATGAACACACCATCGTGGTTCGCGGGGCCGATCTGGCGCAGGAATTGATTGGCCAGATCAACTTTGGGGACTACTTCTTCCTGCTCGTCACGGGCCGTCGTGCTGACGCGGCCACCAGTGCCGTGCTCAACGCCACCTTGGTGGCCATTGCCGAGCATGGCCTGGTGCCCAGTGTGCAGGCCGCGCGCATGACGCTGGCGGCTGCACCCGATGCCATGCAGGGCGCGGTGGCCGCAGGTCTGTTGGGTTCGGGTTCGGTGATTCTGGGCGCATCAGAAACCGCAGGTCGCTTGTTTTTGGAAGTGGAAGCCGAAGCTAAAAACCACGGTGGTGACTTGCATGCTGCGGCCCGCGTGGTGGTGGCTGCGCGCCGCGCCAGTCGCCTGCCCATCGCCGGTTATGGCCACCCCGAGCACAAGTCGCGTGACCCGCGTGTGGACGCGCTGTTCAAGGTGTCCTTGCAAGCGGGCGGGGGCCAACGTTATGTGGAGATCGCGCACGCGATCGAAGCCGTCATCCCCGAGATCGTGGGCAAGGAACTGAAGATGAATGTCTCGGGTGCTATTCCCGCCGTGCTCTTGGGCGTGGGCTTCCCCGTGAACGCGCTCAAGGGGGTGCCCATGCTGGCACGCACTGCCAGCCTGATTGCCCACTTGAACGAAGAACTCACCGATCCGATTGGCTTTGCTTTGTCTTACCAGGCATCGCGTGAGCAAGAGTACACCGGCGAGCTGCCTGCTGGCTTCACGCCGCCCGGCGGCAAAGCCTAAGGAGCACCGCGCCCCATGGCCCAAGTTCTCAAAGACGTGCGCGTGGTCGAGCACGGCACCTTCATCACCGGCCCGGCGGCGTCCATGCTGCTGGCCGATCTGGGGGCTGACGTGGTCAAGGTGGAGCTGCCCGAGACGGGTGACCCGTTTCGGGCCTTCAAGGGCGGTCTGTACAGCCCGCACTTCCAGACCTACAACCGCAACAAACGCAGCATCACGCTCAACACCAAACAGGCCAAAGACCTGGAAGCTTTTGATGCGTTGATCCGTGAGGCCGACGTTTACATCCAGAACTTCCGCCCCGGCGTGGCTGAGCAAATTGGTGCGGGCGAAGAGCGCTTGCGCAAGCTCAACCCCAAGCTGATTTACTGTGCCATCAGCGGCTTTGGCCCCGATGGCCCCTACGCCCAGCGCCCCAGCTATGACACAGTGGCCCAAGCGGCCAGCGCCTTCTTGGGCCTGCTGGTGAACCCCGCCAACCCACGCGTCACCGGTCCGGCGTTGGCCGATTCCTTGACCGGTTTTTACGCGGCCTACGGCATCCTGGGTGCACTGCATGAGCGTCACACCACCGGCGTGGGCCGCAAGGTGGAGGTGTCGATGTTCGAGGCCATGACGCATTTCAACCTCGATGCCTTCACGCATCTGTTTTCTGCCAACGAGGTCATGGGGCCGTTCAGCCGCCCCAGCGTGTCGCAATCCTATGTGCTCAAGTGCTCAGACGACAAGTGGATCGCGCTGCACATGTCCTCACCCCCGAAGTTCTGGCAAGGCCTGGCCACGGCCATGGAGCGCAGCGATATTTTTGAAGACCCGCGTTTCGCCACGCGCGAAGGTCGCATCGACAACCAGGAAGCGCTGATGCACGTGCTGGGCGGCATCTTCTGCTTGCGCACGCGCTCTGACTGGTGCGCGCGCCTGTTGGCCCAAGACGTGCCGCATTCACCCATGTACACCACGGCTGAAGTACCTAACGATCCGCAAGCGCAACACCTGCAGTTGTTTGTCGAAACGGAGCACCCCATCATGGGCCCATTTCGCACGGTGCGTTCGCCGGTATCTTTCGATGGCGAGCGCGCCTTGCAGGTCACGGCACCACCGGTTCTGGGTGAGCACAATGCCGCGTTCAGTGCGGGTTGGCCACCGCGCCACCAGGAGTCTTCCACATGAAATCCCGCGCCTTATTTCAATGGCTGGCCCTGCGTGCGGTGCCTGCTTGTTTGGCATTGGTCGCAGTCAATGTGTTCGCGCAAGATTACCCCGCGCGCGCCATCAAATTGGTCGTGCCCTTTGGTGCAGGCACCACCACCGATATCGTGTCGCGCAGCATCGGTGAGGCCTTGAGTAAAACCCTGGGTCAGGTCGTTGTGATTGACAACCGCGCCGGTGCAGGTGGCAACATTGGCTCTGATCTCGTGGCCAAGAGCGCGGCCGATGGGTATACCATTTTGATGGGCACGGTGGGCACACACGCCATCAACCCGGCGCTGTACAAGAAGATGCCTTACGACGCGCAAAAAGACTTTGTGCCTCTGGCCTTCGCAGGCTACACGCCCACGCTCTTGGTGGTGGCGGCCAACTCACCGCTCAAGTCCATCAAAGACATTGCAGCCCAAGCCGCCAAACCCGGCGGTATCAGTTTTGCATCGGCCGGCAACGGCACCTCAGGCCATTTGGCAGGTGAATTGCTCAAAGCCAAGCTAGGTGGCGAAATAGTGCACGTGCCCTACAAAGAAGGCGGTTTGGCGTTGTCGGACGTGATGTCGGGCCAGGTGCCTTACATGTTCTACCACCCGGCCGCCGTGATGGCGCACATCAAGGCGGGCAAGCTGCGCGCCCTGGGGGTCTCTAGCGCCAAGCGCAGTGCCGCCGCGCCGGAGGTACCCACCCTGGCCGAGCAGGGCTACCCTGACTTTGACCTCGTGGCCTGGTTCATGTTGTACGCACCCGCCGCCACACCCGCGCCCGTGTTGGCCCGCTTGCGCGAGGCCAGCAGCCTGGCCATGGCCAGCACCGAGGTGAACACCAAGCTCGGTGCCCAGGGGCTGGAGTTGCGTGCCATGGGTGCCGACGAATTGGCCACTTTTGGTCGTGCGGAAATTGCCAAATGGGCCGATCTGGTCAAGCGCTCAGGCGCACAAATTGACTGATAGATGGCCAGATAAATGGACTGACGATTGAGCTGAATTTTTCTGATTCCAATGACGAAACAACCAGGAGACAAAACCATGAAATCCCTACGCCGTAGTTTGATGCTTGCCACCGCCGCCACGGCAGTGTTGACGACCATGCCCGCGCTGGCACAAGCCCCCGCGCCCCAGCCGCCATTGCGCATCGGCAGCACACTGGCGCTGACCGGGCCGTTGTCGGCCACCGCGCTGACGCACAAGCTGGTGGGTGAGATCTATGTGGAACAGCTCAACGCCAAAGGCGGACTGTTGGGTCGCAAGGTTGAATGGCTGCTCAAAGACGACCAGTCCAAGCCCGAATTGGCTCGCACCCTGTACGAGCAGTTGATCACCTCCGACAAGGTGGACCTGCTCATGGGGCCCTATGCCACTGGCGCAATTCTGTCGGCCATGGGTGTGGCGCAGCGCTACAACAAGGTGCTGGTGCACCACACTTTCGGCATTCCTGCGCTGTCCACTTACGACTACGCCTTCCCGGCCTGGTCGATTGGCGCTGACCCCGGCACCACCGTGCCCAACACCGTATTCGACCTGTTGGCCACAGCCCCCAAGCCGCCCAAGACCGTGGCCTTTGTCACCAGCAAATTTCCCTCCATCCACTTCCTGACTTTGGGCGCGCGTGAAGTCGCCAAGAAGCGCGGCTTGCAAGAGATCTTGTTTCTGGAGTGGGACTTTGGCAACCGTGATTTCGGCCCCATTGCCGCGCGCATCAAAGACGCCAAGCCTGATCTGGTGTGGATGGGTGACATCGCGTTGGAAGGCAATATGTTGCTCGACGCGATGAAGAAGATCGATTACTCGCCGCCGCTGCACTTCCACACCTACCCGGCCCCCGGCCCCATGACCGCGTCGGCTGAAGGTAACCGTGCGCTGTCACTCACCATTTTTGAAGAGCACGCCCCGTTCACCACCTACCTGGGTGCTGCGGAGTTCATCAAGATTTTCAAAGAGCGCGCCACCAAGGCGGGCCTGCCTTACACCACGGTTGAAGTGCAAGCCGCCGCGTCTTATTCGGCCTGGCAAATTTTGGAAGCTGGTATTCGTGCCACCAACAGTTTTGACGACAAAAAAATCGCCATCTGGTTAAAGAAAAACAAGGTGGACACGATTCACGGCAAGCTGCGCTTTGACGGCATGAACAATTACGGCGACGACCTGATGAAGGTCAAACAGGTGCAAGGCGGCAAGTGGAATGTGATCTGGCCCAAGCCATACGCCGCGCCGGGTGCCAAGCTGCAAGTGCAATAAGACTTTAAAGAAGCACAACAAAGCCCATGAATTTTCCCAGCTTCAACCTGTTGAGCCAGTCCATCCTCTCAGGGGTTTTCATCGGCGCTTTGTATGGCTTGATCGGCTTGGGCCTGGGCTTGACCTGGGGCTTGCTGCGCCAGATTAACCTGGCCCATTTTGGTCTGGTGTTTCTATCCGCTTACCTGAGCTACCACATGGCCAGCGTGTGGGGGGTGGACCCGCTGCTCACGCTGCTGATCTTGCCGCCGCTGTTCTTCATGATCGGCGTGGCCATGCAATGGGTGCTGGCGCGCTTTGAGATCACCCCGTTCAATTCGCTCCTGGTCACCTTTGGCATCACGGTGGTGATTGAGAGCGGCATTCAGGCCCTGTGGACGGCCGATTTTCGTCGCATGGAGACGCACTACAACGACCTCAAGTTCACCATTGGCTCGCTTTATGTGCCCGTGCCTGAGCTGCTGACGCTGGTGCTGTCGGTGACGATTGCGCTGAGCATTTGGGCCGTGATGCGCTACACCGA
>JANPNG010000143.1:0-16322 GCA_031427355.1 Hylemonella sp. | reverse complement strand
CTGAACCACCACCGGTAATAAATAACCGCGCTCAGCGATCTCGATGGCGGGCTCCAGCAGGTCGGCAAACGGCAACTTGCCAAAGCGCTCACTCATCGCCACCCAACTGGCCACAGCCCCGGGCACGGTGACAGAATCAAAGCCCCGCTTCGGTGGTGCAGTGGCACTGTCGCCGTACTTGCGTTTGAAGTACTCAGGCGTCCAGCTCTGCGGTGCCCGGCCTGATGCATTGAGACCATGCAGCTCCTTACCGTCCCACACAATGCCGAAGGCATCACTGCCCAGGCCATTGCTCACCGGCTCACAAATCGTGAGGGTCGCCGCAGCGGCAATGGCGGCGTCCACCGCATTGCCGCCCTTCCACAGCATGCGCAAGCCGGCCTGAGAGGCCAGCGGGTGCGAGGTGGACACCACGTTGCGCGCAAACACCGGCAAACGCGTCGTCCGGTAGGGGTTTTGATAATCGAATTTCATGCGTTTTTTGTCTCATTTGAGTGTTGTTGTTTGGTGATTTTTCGGTGTAACTTCCGCAAAGACCACCAGACGCTGAACGCGACCACAGGAATGGCCAGCGCCGCTGTGTTTTCTGCACTCATCGGCCAGCCCAGGCTGTGCGCCCCTTTGGCTAGGTAAGCAATCAATCCGATCACGTAATAGGTGATGGCCGCCACGGACAAACCTTCCACCGTGGTTTGCAACTTAAGCTGCATGTCCTGCCGCTGGTTCATGGTGGCCAGCAGGGCCTGGCTGCTTTGCTCCTGCACAATTTCAACCCGTGTTCTCAGCAAATTGCTGATGCGTGAAACGCGCTGAGACAGCGCGTCTTGCCGTCTTGTTGCCCACTCGCACGTGCTGCGTGCGGGCGACAAGCGTCGATCCATGAACTCACGAATCGTCTGCATGCCAGGCAGGCGAGTCTCAGCAATTTCAGCGATACGCCTGTCCACCAGCTCAAAATAAGCCATGGAGGCAGAAAATCTGGAGTGCGTCGCCGCGTGCTGGCTCTCTACCTGTCCGGCCAGACGGGTTAACCGGTCAAGCAACTGGGGCTCTTCGTTCCGATGGGCCGTTCGAATGGCTTCTGCCAGATCGGCCAGCTCTCGTTCAGCCGTGGCCAGCAGGGCAGAGGCCCCACGCGCCAGCGGCAAACCCAGCAAAGCCGCCATGCGGTAGGTTTCAATCTCCAGCAAACGCTGTACCAACCGCCCGTGTCGGCGCGGCGTCATATCGCCCACAAACAGGAGTACGCGAGAAAACCCGTCCGCATGGATCGCAAAGTCGGTGTACACATCGGCCACACCACCCGCGACGCTGGACGCGATCAGCGTGTCTTCTGCCAGCATGCTCTTGACCCAAGGACTAAGCTCTAACGCCTGTCGCGTTGGCAGCATCCACAGGTGCAGGCTGGACAAGCACTGCCCCGGCAAGCCCGCAAACCAGGCCTGAGGCACCCCGTTTATCGCCGGATCGAGTCCACGCTCTTCGGCCCCCTCCGTCGCCAAGGCGCGCATAAAAGTCCAAGAGACAAACTCGGTGTGCAACTCCCAGCGCAGTCGAAACGCACCCACATCCACCCGCAAGTGAATGGTCGTGGCATCCGGCAAGGGCAAATGGTGGTCGCGCAACAGTGCGGCCACATGGGCACGGCTGGCCTCGCGCTGGGCGGCATCGCACAGCATGACCACATGCGAAATAGCCAGTGGCACATGCATGGCCTCGGGAGGCCGGGCGTGAATTTCATTGTGCAGCGCCGCCCTGAGTGGGTGCTGCGATGGCAGTTGATTCAAATACATAGTTTCCTCATACCGTCATTGTGCGGCATACGCAATGACAGAAAAAAGGCACCCGAAGGTGCCTTTTTTCTGTCCGTGTGAAGATTACTCTTCCACAAAAGCTTCTTCGCGTTTGGATTTCACCGCAGGCAGCAGAACGATGACGAGCAACAGCAAAGCAGCAGCCAACAGGCCAGCCGACAGCGGACGCGTCACAAAGGTCAACCAGTCGCCACGCGACAGCAGCAGGGCGCGACGCAGGTTCTCTTCCATCATGGGGCCCAAGATAAAGCCCAGCAGCAAAGGTGCAGGCTCGGTACCGAGCTTGATGAACAGGTAACCAATCACACCAAAAATCGCCACCATCCAGATGTCAAAGGTGTTGTTGTTGGTGGAGTACACGCCAATCGCGCAGAACAACACGATAGCCGGGAACAACCAGCGGTAGGGGATGGTCAGCAGCTTGATCCAAATGCCAATCAGCGGCAGATTCAAGATGACCAACATCGCGTTGCCAATCCACATGGACGCAATCAAGCCCCAGAACAACTCGGGGTTGCTCGTCATCACCTGTGGGCCGGGCTGAATGTTGTGAATGGTCATGGCACCCACCATCAAGGCCATCACGGCGTTGGGCGGAATGCCCAGCGTCAGCAAGGGAATGAAAGAGGTTTGTGAACCGGCGTTGTTGGCCGACTCAGGTGCCGCCACACCACGGATATTGCCTTTGCCGAAGGGCACTTCACCGGGACGCAGCTTGGTTTTTTTCTCAACCGTATAAGCCGCAAACGCCGCCAGCAGTGCACCGCCACCGGGCAAGATACCCAGCATGGAGCCCAGCGCCGTGCCACGCAAAATAGCAGGCACCATGTTGCGGAAGTCTTCCTTGGTCGGCATCAGGCCCGTGACCTTGCCGGTGAAGACCTCGCGGTCGTCTTCATGACGCGACAAATTGCTGATGATCTCGCCGTAGCCAAACACGCCCATGGCAATCACAACGAAGCCAATGCCGTCAGTCAGCTCAGGAATATCAAAGCTGAAGCGTGCCACGCCGGAGTTCACGTCGGTACCGACCAAGCCCAACAGCAGGCCCAAGATGATCATGGCAATTGCTTTGAGCAGCGAACCCGAGGCCAACACCACCGCACCAATCAAGCCCAAAATCATCAGCGAGAAATACTCGGCCGGGCCGAACTTGAAGGCGACTTCGGTCAGCGGTGCAGCAAAGGCCGCCAGAATCAGCGTGCCCACGCAACCGGCAAAGAAAGAGCCGATACCGGCAGCGGCCAAGGCCGGCCCCGCTCGTCCTTGTCGCGCCATCTGGTAGCCATCGATCACCGTCACCACCGATGAAGACTCCCCCGGCAAATTCACCAAAATAGCGGTAGTGGAACCACCGTACTGCGCACCGTAGTAAATGCCGGCCAGCATGATGAGCGCGGCCACGGGGGGCAGTGCGTAGGTCGCAGGCAGCAGCATGGCAATGGTGGCGACCGGGCCGATGCCTGGAAGAACGCCGATCAAGGTGCCCAAGACGCAGCCGATGAGGCAATAAAGCAGGTTTTGGGCCGTAAAAGCCACGCTGAAACCCAGCGAAAGATTGTTAATCAAATCCATGATTTTTATTCCTTAACCCGTAATGAAAGCAGGCCACACGGGGAACTGCAATCTGAGCAGCACGATAAAAGCCAGGTAACTGCCAATCGACAAAATCGTGGCCAGAACAAAGCACTCTTTGGCCTTGTATTCGTCACTGGCCAGACTGGCCACAAAGGTCAGCACATAGATGCCGGCAATCATGCCCATGGGGGGTAGCTTGATGCTAGGCAGACCACCAATCATGACCCCGAACAACACGTTGCCCAGGATGATGAAGGTCACCGGCTTCCAGGCGAAGCCGCCAATCTTGTCACCGTCTTCAGTTTCTATGACCAAGGAGTCGAAGGTGATGACCGCGCCCAAAATGGCCAGCAACACCCCCAACACCAACGGAAAGTAACCCGGCCCCATGCGCGCACCGGTCCCCACGCTGTAGGTGGTGGCACCCCAGGCGAAGGCCACACCGACCCCCATGAACATGAGCCCGGAAAAAAAGTCTTTTTGACTCTTGATATTCACAAACATCTCCTGTAAACAATAGTCGAACGCTGGATTCTGCAATGAAAACGGTGCTTCCTGACCTGTGGATTACACCTACAACGGCGGTGTGGACGACAGCACCTCCTCCATGACCGTCAGCCCCTCAGCCACCCGCAGTGCGCCTGCTAACCGAAGTGGGCGCATGCCATCCGTCACCGCCTGGCGGCGCAGGGCGTCGATATTGGGCTCACGGTTGACCTTGTCTTTAAAGGCTTCACTCACCACCAACAGCTCATACAGCCCCATGCGCCCCATGAACCCCGTCATGCGGCAATCGACGCAACCCACTGGCTTGTAGGGCTTGTATCCTCCACTGATTTGCCAGGGCTTAACCACCTCAGCCAAGGCCTCGCGCGTGGCAGTCTCGTCACGCGCCTTGCACTGCGGGCACAGCGTACGCACCAGACGCTGCGCCAGCACGCCCAGCACCGTGGCGTTGATCAGGTAAGGCGGAATACCCAACTCCATGAGCCGCGTGATGGCTGAGGGGGCGTCGTTGGTGTGCAGTGTGCTGAACACCAAATGCCCAGTGAGGGCCGCCTGCACCGCCATCTCGGCGGTTTGCAAGTCACGAATCTCACCCACCATGATGATGTCCGGGTCTTGCCGCATCAACGCACGCAAGCCTTCTGCAAAGTTGAAGTCCAGTTGCGGCTGCACCTGGGTCTGGTTAAAGCTTGGCTCGATCATCTCGATCGGGTCTTCTACGGTGCTCACGTTGACCGCTTCAGTTGCCACCCGCTTCAAGGTGGCATACAGCGTGGTGGTCTTGCCCGAGCCGGTGGGGCCGGTCACCAAAATGATGCCGTGTGGACGCTGGACCAGCGCCTCCCAGCGTTGCGCATCGTGCGGCGTGAAGCCCAGCGCATCCAGATCTTTGACCGTGTTGTCGGGGTCAAAAATCCGCATCACCATCTTCTCGCCAAAGGCGGTGGGCAGGGTAGAGATACGCATCTCCACCTCGTCGCCCCTGGGGTTGCGCGTCTTGATGCGGCCATCTTGTGGGCGACGTTTTTCCACCACGTCCATGCGGCCCAGCAGTTTGATGCGCGCCGTCATCGCGGTCAGCACGCCCATGGGCATTTGGTACACCGGGTGCAAGACGCCGTCGATGCGAAAGCGAATCACGCCTTGCTCGCGCCGTGGCTCCAGGTGAATGTCGCTGGCGCGCTGATCAAAGGCGTACTGCCACAGCCAATCCACCACCTGCACCACACCCTGGTCGTAGGCGTCCAACTGCTTGTTGCTCTTGCCCAACTCCACCAATTGTTCAAAACTGGCACCGGCTGCGCTAGAGCCTGATTTTTGGGCAGATCGCACCGACTTGGCCAGGGCAAAAAACTCGACCGTGAATTTGTGAATATCCACCGGGTTGGCCAACACGCGGCGCACGCTGCGGCGCGACTGGCGCTCAACCTCGCTCACCCAGTCCGTCACAAACGGCTCGGCTGTGGCCACCACCACCTCGGTCGGCGTCACCTGCACCGGCAGAACGCGATGCCGCTCGGCATAGGCCGCGCTCATCACGTCCGCCACCTTGCCCACATCCACCTTGAGCGGGTCAATGCGTAAATACGCCAACCCGGCGCGCAGGGCCAGCCACTGCGTCAGAGCCTCCACATCCAGCGGCTTTTGGTCACTGGCGCGGCGCATGGCCACGCTGGCAAGACGCAGCATCGGGTGCTGAGTACTTTCGGCCTGGGAACAGCGGGTCACGGTGCGCTGCGCTTCTTCCAGTGAAATCACGCCATCGTGTTGCAACCACTGCACCAACTGGCGCCAGTCGATGGGGCCCTGGTGAGTTGCGTGGCTTGCCGTGGAATGTCCGGTTTTTGACTTCATGGAAACGCTCATTTCACAAAGTCACGGTAGGTTTGAAGCCGCGCAGCCATTTGACAGCAGGCAGGCCCCAACGGGTTTGAATCACCTCAGCCCGCTCGGCCAACACGGCCCGCTTGGGGCGCGAGGGCGTGCGCTGCGCCAGCACCACGGTATTGCCCTCGCGCGTGGCTTTGAAGGCCCAGACCGCGTCCGTGCCAAACGCCTGGCTGATTTTTTCAACGCTCTTGGCAAAGCTCGATGAGCGGCCAAACAGGTTCACCGTCATGCAGCCTTCATCGGTCAACACACGACGGCAATCGGCATAAAACGCTGCGCTGTCCAGCACCGGGGCGGCTGCGTCATCGTCGTACAAATCCACCTGCAAAGTATCGACCACGCCCAACCAGCGCGGCTGTTGAATCTCTAGCGACGCGTCGGCCAGGATGACCTGGATGCGTGAGTTGTCCGCAGGCAATTTGAACCAGCCCCGACAGGCGTGCAGCACCTGCGGGTTGAGCTCAATCGCGGTGGTCTTCATGCGCAGCACCTTGTGGCAGTGCTTGGTGAGTGAGCCTGCGCCCAGGCCGAGCTGTAGGGCCTGACGTTTGGGCACCGTGTCGGCGTCCACAAACAAGAGCCAGGCCATCATGCGCTGGATGTACTCGTGCACCAGCACGGTGGGCGCGTCCATCAGCATGGAGCCCTGAATCCAGGGGCTGCCTAGGTGCAGGTGACGCACCGGGCCTTCGTCAGAGAAATTGACTTCGGGGTGGATGAGGGATTGTTTTTTCAAGATGAGGGCATTATCCCCATGCGCGACCTCAGGCTGGCAGCAAGGCCTGCAAGCGTGGCAAGGCTGCCAGCGCATTGCGGGTGGTGGCTGCGGCCAGCGCCTCAGGCGTGATGCCACGCAGACCGGCCAACACAGCACCAATGCGCGCCACCTCACCCGGCTCGTTGCGTCCTTGCGGCTCGCCCGCCGCACGCTGATCAGCCGTCTTGTACAGCCAGTGCGGCGGCATGTCAGGCGCATCGGTTTCCATCACGATGGCCTCCAGCGGCAAGGTCATGGCCAGACGGCGCAGCTGCAAGGCCCGCTCATAGGTCAACGCACCGCCAAAGCCCAGCTTGAAGCCCAGCTTGATGAATTCAAGCGCCTGCTGCTCGCTGCCGTTGAAGGCGTGGACAATTCCCTGCCAGCGCTGGCCCTGCCCCACTTTGCGCAGGCCCTTGAGCAATTGGTCCGCCGATCGGCGCACATGCAGAATCACCGGCAACTCAAGCTGGCGCGCCAGCTTGAGTTGCTCAAGGTAGAAATATTCCTGGCGTTCACGCAGTGGGCCGACGCAGAGTTCGGGTACGAAGAAATCCAGCCCAATTTCGCCCACCGCCACCAGATGCGGGTCATCACGGTGCTGGTGCAAGACCGCGCCCAGGCGCTGCAAGTCCTCGTCTTGCGCCCGCCCCACGTACAGCGGGTGAATGCCCAACGCATAACTGTCGCCCAACTGATGCGCGAGTCGTCGCACCGCATCAAAGTTAGCAAGCTCCACGGCCGGCAACACACAATGCGCTACGTTTTTAATAGCTGCTCTCGCACGTATTTCATGGACTTGAGCCCTAAACTCTGCTGCATCCAGGTGGCAATGGGTGTCGATCCAGGTCGTCATGCCGCCATCATGCCCGAGAGCTGGCGGCCCTCACAACACGCGGTAAATTTCCCAACGGCTGGTGCCTGAGACCACAAAGGGTTCCAACTCCTTGCCCCACTGCGCGTGCGCTGGGATGGTGGCCAGCTTGCTCCAGATGCGTTCCAGCTCGGCCAGATCCTCAATCTGGTGCTCGGTTTGAAGGGTGGCCTCCAACGCGCCGACCGAGCCCGTCAATAAGCGGGTGCTCTCGGGCTTCACACCGATCTGAGGTGCCACCTCTCGCAGCCATCGCTGCAAGTGCTCAATGGCCTGCTGCTTGTACCCAAAACGGGCGTCAATACTCCATCGTGCAATCATCATGACGTTTCTCCTTGCGTTAAACCAAAGCCCCCCAAGTAGCGAGCCCCCAGACCACCAGCAACACGCCAACGCTCCGGCTACTCCAGCCGCCCAAGGGGGCGAGCTTTTCCAGCAGCACCAGCAGCGCCAGACCAGCGATCCAGCCCAAACTCATCACACCGCCGACGAACAGCAGCAGCATCAACATCCAGCAGCAACCCAAGCAATAGGCACCGTGGCGCACGCCCATCTCAAACGCACCCCAGGTGCCCGCGCGCCATTGCGTCAGCACGAACTCCAGCGGTGAGCGGCAGTGCCGCAAACAGGCCTGCTTCCAGGGCGTCCATTGGTAAACCCCAGCGGCGATCAGCAGCGCACCGGCCACAGCGGTACTGCTCAGCTCCATCATGGGCGACAACACAGCCAGGCGCTCCAGGGCAAACTGCAAAGCCGTGGCGGCCACGCTGAACACGGCCCAAACCACACCATAGGCCGATACAAACACAGCCACCGGACCGCCGGGCTGCCCCTTTGCCCGATGCCCCCGTGCGATGGCTGCGTACAAGAGGATCATTGGCGTCGCGCTGGGCAGCATCATGGCCATCATCATTACCACCCACATGGTCAGCATGACCGCCGCATGGCCCGCCGTCCACGGGCCAGAACTCATGGGCATTAGCATGTCGCCCATCTGCGTCATGGTGCCCGCACCGCCCCACAAATAGGCCCAACTGGCCATCACCACCAGCAGCAAAGCAGCCACCACAGGGGCCTGCTCGCGCCGCAGAAGCCTCATACGGTGACCTCAGGCCGCAACGCCCTGCGGCGTCTGCACCACATGGGCCAGCGTGCTGTGAGTGCCGCGTGTGGTGAAGGGAATGGCCGCGCTACTGACAATATTGGCGCTGGCCACTTCACCCACATGGTGCTCAAAACCCTCGGGCATGACCACCCGGATGCGGTGCGGTGCACCCGTGACTGGGTTCTTGATCGGCTCTACCTCGGTCTCCAGCACGCCAGGGATGCTTAAGTGTGCCTTGCGACCCACTTGGTCAAATTGCTGCCAGTTGAAAGGCGCGAAGATTGGCGCGTGCATCTTGGCAAGGATCAAACTGAAAATATTAAACAGCGTGCCCGCGTCCGAGTTCTGGCCTTGCAAGATGTTGAACAAGGCCTCACGTTGCGCCGGTGTGGCGCGCTCGTCAATGATCGGCTGCGCCTCGCCATTGCCTTCGTGCAGCGCACCAGGGAAAAACACCGTCAGACAAAAGCTCAAGCCGTCCAGCTGGGTGGATTCAAAATGCCCCTTGCTGATGCGCATGCCCGCCATGCCCTTGCACTCGCCCCGAGTCGGCCGCGCGTTGAAATCACACGGACAGCCGTAGGCGCAGTTACAGCTTTTGATCCAGTCGCCCTCCAGACGCCAATTTGCAGTGGCCATGATGAGCCTCCTTCGAAAACAAGTTGCACAGACCAAAGCCGATGCACAAGTCCGCCCCATTCACCTGCGCCCCAGCCCCAGCCTTGTTTATAGGTAGGCCAGGGCCAGATTTCAAGCCCAATGCAATGGAATACAGGGCTATCGCGCCTGCCTTAGATCAAGTCGGCCTTAGGATAGGCGAATCAACACCTTGCCCACGTGCGACATGCTCTCGGTCGCCTCATGCGCGGCCACCACCTCGTCCAGGGTGAAACCGTGGCGGGCAAACACCTGGTGCTTGAATCGCTTGGCTTGCAGCGCATCGGTGATGTAGCGCGCCGCCTCGTCATGCGCTTGGCGCGACATGGCGTACACCAGCACAAAGCGCAGCACCAGGCCCTTGGCCATCATGGTCCAAAAGGGCACGGTCGGCTCGTGAATCGCGTCCGACGCGTACGAGGCGATGATGCCGTCCGTCTTGAGCAGCGCCACATCGGTGGCCAGGTTGACGCCAAACGCCACCTCAATCACCCGGTCTAGCCCGCTGTCCAGCCCCGTGATGTCTTTCACACGCTGGCTCACGTTGTCGGTTTTGTAATTGATGACGTGGTCGGCCCCGGCCAGACGCGCCTGCACCGCCTGCTCATCTCGGCTCACGGTGGCAATCACCAGCGCACCTTCCAGCTTGGCAATCTGCACCGCATAAAACCCGACCGCGCCCGCACCGCCCTGCACCAGCACCGTCTTGCCCAGCACCGGCCCATCAGCCAGCACGCAGCGGTGCGCCGTCATGACCGGAATGCCCATGCAAGCCCCGGTCTCAAAATCGGTGTGGTCTGGCAATGCCACGGCCTTGTGCTCAGGCACGGTGGTGTACTCAGCGCAGGTGCCAAATGCCCGGCCCAGCGTGGCCTCATAGACCCACACGCGCTCGCCCACGCGCGCCGCGTCCACGCCCGCCCCCACCGCATCAATCACGCCCGCGCCGTCTTGGTGCGGGGTGATTTTCGGGAAAGGCATGGTGACTTGGCCCCGGTAGCCACCGCGCGATTTGGTGTCCGACGGGTTCACCGCCGACACGTGAATGCGCACCCGCACTTCACCCGCCTGCGGCTCGGGCAGAGCGCGCTCAGCCAGTTGCAAGACTTGCTTGGCAGTGCCCTTGGTTTCGTAGTAAACAGCTTTCATCGTTGCTCGATTACAGCGGCAGAATTTCAACCTTGCGGAACTTGATGGTGCCGCCTGCCGACTGCAAAGCAATTGGACCGCTGGCCAGACGCGCATCACGCGCGCCATCCACCGTGCGCACGCCGTTGAGCGTGACGGTCATCACCGGGCCTTTGGCGCTGATCTCAAAGGTGTTCCACTTGCCCGCCGCCTTGATCATGTTGCCGATTTTGGCTACGTTAACGATGGCCCCCGTGCCGTAGCTCGGGTCGGGGCGCTTGTCGAAAATGTTGACCTCATAAGCGTTGTCGGCCGTGACCTTGAGCGGATCCGCGCAGCGAATGAAGATGCCGCTGTTGGCTTCCTCATCGGCCCAGAACTCGGCGCGCAGCTCGAAGTCTTTGTATGACTTCTTCGACACCAGAAAGCCCGCGCCCACATCGCCCTGCAAATTGCCATCTTGGATTCGCCAGTTGGCATTGCCAATCGGTGTCCACTCGTTGGCGTGAACACCGTTAAACAAGGTAATCCACCTGGAGTCGCTCTGCGCCATGGTCTGGGTCATGCAACCCGTCAGTCCGGCGACCATCAGCAGAGATGCAGCAATGAGAGTGATAAAGCGTTTCATGAATGTCTCCTTCTTTGTAGTGAATGACTGAGCTGGGAAATTACTGAGCAGGCCGCGCACCATCTTTGCTGACCTGGATACGCGCTGCCGTTATTTTGCCGTCGGCTGCGCGTTGCGCACCCGTGAAGATCGGTATGCCGTCGGGGATCAAAATCGTCTGCGCGCCGTCTTTGTAGTTCAGGGTGATTTCACGACCGCCCGCGCTCTGCGCCGGCGCGGCGCTGAGGGTGGCGTTGGTCATTTGCGAGCCCGGCTCCAAGTCCCAGTTCGTGTGCCCCTCAGACACCACGCCGCGCAAGGCCGCTGGGAACAAATGCAGTTCCCGCGCCACCAACACACCCTGCGCATTTTTCACCGTGGCCGAGCCCACAAAGTCACCCGGCTTGATGTCCGCCAGCGTGATCGTCTTGGCAGCCGCTACAGACACGTTATCAGGCAAGTGGATTTGAATCGCCTCGCCCTCGCGCGTCCTCACCGCCAGCACCTTGCCGTCAAAGCCCGTGATGGTGGCGCGCACACGGACCGGAGTGTTTTGAGCCGCGGCGACTTGTGCCACCAGCGAAAGTGTGACGAGTACCAGTGCACGAAACGATGGCATGAAAAGTCTCCTTGGGGTTGGGTTCGGCAGAGCATAGCGCTTCGCCGCACTGTACTAAAGATGGCTGCCCATGGTTGAGCGCCGATCAGGAGTAAATGAGTTGTCGGGTTCAAATCATGGAAAATCGCCCCATGAACGACACCACCCCACCCACACCCCTCACCGCCCGCCCCCCGCTGCCAGACCACCTCTGCATCGACCCGCGCAGCCCCCATCACGTGGCCGCCGTGTTTGAGCACGACGTGGGCATCCGCTTCAACGACAAAGAGCGCGGCGATGTGGAGGAATACTGCATCAGCGAAGGCTGGGTCAAAGTGCCCGCCGGCAAAACGCTGGACCGCAAAGGCAAGCCACTGCTGATCAAGTTGAAGGGGAAGGTGGAGGCGTTTTATCGGTGAGGGTGGCTTGGCCGACTCGGCGCACTTGCGTCATCCATGCACCAGAGACGAGCAGAACGAGCGGCACGCCGCCCCAAAACGAGGCATGACACCCTGTGCCGATTTTTCATGCCATCAGCACTGGGAGGCACTCAGGCTGCCCATCAGCCTTTGCCTGTTTCAGAAGAAATATCCCTCGGATACGGTCAATCAAAAAACTGGCCCGGAATTTGCCTGTCTTCATGTACGTGCATAGAGATGCAGACGAACAATCCATGTCGACCGACAACTTCCAGAGGAATACCCATGTCTTATCTAGCGCCTTCAGAGTTTGTGAAAAAGATGGTGGATGCGGGTGAATCCAAAATCTTCATGTCCACGCGCGACACCCTCATCCGGGCCTACATGGCAGGGGCCATCCTGGCCCTGGCGGCCGCATTTGCGGTGACGGTCAACGTGCAGACGGGGTATTCCATCATCGGTGCGATCTTGTTTCCGGTAGGCTTTTGCATGTTGTATCTGCTGGGTTTTGATTTGCTGACCGGGGTGTTTGTGCTGACACCGCCGGCGCTGATCGACAAGCGCCCGGGCGTCACCATCGGGGGCGTGTTGCGCAACTGGGGCTTGGTGTTTGTCGGCAACTTTGCCGGTGCCTTCACCGTGGCGGTGTTGATGGCGATTGTCTTTACCTTCGGCTTCTCGAGCCCGCCCGACAAGGTGGGCAAAGTGATTGCTGTCATTGGCGAGGCACGTACTGTGGGTTACTCCGACCACGGCGCGGCTGGCATGTTGACGCTGTTTGTGCGCGGCATGTTGTGCAACTGGATGGTGTCCACCGGCGTGGTGGGCGCGATGATTTCCACCTCGGTGACGGGCAAGGTCGTGGCCATGTGGATGCCGATCATGGTCTTCTTTTTCATGGTGTTTGAGCACTCGGTGGTCAACATGTTCTTGTTCCCGTCGGGTCTGCTGATGGGCGGCAACTTCTCCATCATGGACTACCTGATCTGGAACGAAATCCCAACCGTACTGGGCAATCTGGTGGGTGGTCTGTCGTTCACCGGCCTCACGCTGTACGCCACGCACGTGAAGACCGGTCCCAAGCGCGCTCCGGGCTGATCGACGGCAAAGCCTCTGTGTATCAGCCTCACGTATCGGCCTTCCAATAGGCTGATACGCTTGGGTGATGAACATGGTCAAAGCCTTGAAAGTTTCCGTCGGTCAACATTCCGACAAGGGCCGCAAGGAAGTCAACCAGGACTTCCACGGTGTGCTGGTTCCCAAAGAGCCCATGCTGAGCGCCAAGGGCATTGTTATCGCCCTGGCCGACGGCATCGGGAGCAGTGAAGTCAGCCAGGTTGCGGCTGAGTTTTCTGTCCGGGCTTTTCTGGACGACTACTACTGCACCTCAGAAGCCTGGTCGGTCAAAAAATCCGCAGAGCGCGTGCTGACCGCCACCAACGCCTGGCTGCATTCGCGCACCCAGCAAAGCCAGTACCGCTACGACGATGACCGGGGCTATGTGTGCACCCTGAGTGCCCTGGTTATCAAATCAAGCACCGCCCATCTCTTCCATGTGGGCGACACGCGCATCTACCGTGTGCAAGGGCAAGCGCTGGAGCAACTGACGCAGGACCATCGGGTTCGGGTGTCAGAGGGGCAAAGCCACCTGAGCCGGGCCGTCGGCTTCAGACCGCAGATTGAGATCGACTACCAGGCCCTGGCCATTGAGCAGGGCGACACCTTCTTGCTGGCCTCTGATGGTGTGTACGAGCATGTGGACGCGGCATTCATCACCCAGGCCGTGCAGCGCGAAAAAGGCGAGCACGGCGACTTGGACCGGGCCGCGCGCGCCATAGTGGCTGAGGCCTTGCAGCGCGGAAGCGCAGACAACCTGACCGTGCAGATCGTCGTCATCACCGACCTGCCCCAGCACGACGCCCAGGGCCTCCAGCAGCAATTGTCTGCACTGGCCCTGCCCCCGGTGCTGGCGGCGCGGGAGATGATGGACGGCTACACCATCGTGCGCGAGTTACATGCCAGCCACCACAGCCACATCTATCTGGCCCGCGATAGCGAGACCGATGCCTTGGTCGTTCTCAAAACACCCTCAATAGACCTGCAAGCCGACCCGTCCTACCTGGAGCGCTTTCTCATGGAGGAGTGGGTGGCCCGGCGCATCAACAGCGCGCACGTGCTCAAGCCCTGCCTGCCAACGCGGGAGCGCCACTACCTGTATGTGGCGACGGAATTCATCGACGGCCAGACCCTGTCGCAGTGGATGATCGACCACCCCAAGCCCGCGCTTGAAACCGTGCGCGGCATCGTCGAGCAGATCGCCAAAGGGCTACAGGCCTTTCACCGGCTGGAGATGCTGCACCAGGACTTGCGACCCGACAACATCATGATCGACAGCACCGGCACGGTGAAGATCATCGACTTTGGGGCCGTGCGAGTAGCAGGCGTTGAAGAGATGGCCGCAGCCAACGCGCGCAGCCACATTTTGGGTACGGCGCAATACACCGCGCCCGAGTACTTTTTGGGTGAGGCCGGTAGCGATCAATCCGACATGTTTTCCCTGGGCGTCATCACTTACCAAATGCTTTCTGGCAGGTTGCCCTACGGGGCCGAAGTGGCAAAGACCAAGACGCAAGCCGCACAAAGGAAATTGCGCTACGAATCCGTGCTGCACGACGAGCAAGAAATCCCGGCCTGGCTGGACAGCGTGCTCAACAAGGCCGTGCACATCAACCCCTACAAACGCTACGAGAGCCTGTCCGAGTTCGTCTATGACCTGCGCCACCCCAACACCGAGTTCCTGAGTCAGACGCGCCCGCCGCTGGCGGAGCGGCACCCGGTGCTGTTTTGGAAGGGCGTGTCGGCTGTGCTTGCGGTGATGGTTCTGGTGCTGGTGTTTGCTCGGTTTGGTGTGCAGTCCGGCTAAGCCTGAAGGCTGCTTCAAGCCCCCATCACCACGTCGCAGTTGGTCCGCTTGATTGAAGCCTAGAATCGACCAAAACGATCTGTAGGGTTTGTCGGAATTTTTATACCTGTATAAAAATTCCTGAATCCGTGACCTCAAATTCCCCCAATAATCCCACAATATCTCGTGAGCCAGCCCCCCATCATTAGCTTTCAAACCCAGCCAGTGCATTTGCATGGGCTTGCGATGGGATTTTCTGCGTGCGCCGCCAACTTCGCCCATGGCTACGCCTGCCCGGCACCTGCGGACACGATCGACTTCAAATTGTGCAATGGTTTTGGAGGAGGCTTGGGCGATTTCGCGTCACTACGCAGCTCGCAGTTGCGCGTAATGACGATCAAACACCGCAAAGCCGGGGTCACTCTCGCCCAGACCCAATACCCAACGCCCCGCGTGACGAATCATGCGCGCGCGACGGCCTTGAACATCAACCTGAATCCGTGGAGCGAGAGCGGGTTAACTTGCCAATCGACTCGGACGCCTTGCGCCTGTCATTTTTACGCTGACCTAATTCAAAAGGAGAAACTTTTATGCCACTCGTCCGTATATCCTTACTCGAAGGAAGATCCGTCGAATACAAAAATAAAATTGGTGACGTAGTACATCAAGCAATGGTTGAGGCAATTAACTGCCCACCCCAAGACAGGTTTCAGATCATTACAGAGCACACGAAAGAAAACTTTCTGTATGCCCCAGAATATCTGGGCATCCCTCATACGAATGATTTAATAATTATTCAAATAACCTTGAACGAAGGTCGCACCGTAGAGCTCAAGAAAGCGCTTTACCAAGCCATTGCAAACGGTCTTAATACGGCTGTCTCGGTAAGAGTCGGAGACGTATTCATTAGCCTGGTCGAGGTAAAAAAGGAAAACTGGTCGTTTGGAAACGGTGTGGCTCAATATGCGCCCTAACCCCCTTCAAGCGAGACACCGAAAAAGCGCGGCCCCCTTAGGAAACTCTGCATAACCCCCACTGAAATGTGTTGTCAAAAACATCACATTGCTATAAAATTCATAGCATTAAACAAGCCGCTTTACCTCTCAATCTGAACATCAAAAAAACCCGCAAGCAGGTGTTCCTTGAGCAGATGGAGCAAGTGGTTCCTTGGGCTGATTTGGTTTGCCTGATTGCCCCGTACTATCCTGAAGACAAGAATGGTCGAGGTGATTGAGTTGTACTGCGATCACCCGAGTTCGACACCAAACGCGATAAGTTGTTGATTCATATAGGGCGAGCTTGAAACTTGCCACTACAAGAGGGTCAACTGGGCGTCTTGGGTCGGTTTTTTGATGTTCAAAGTCTCCAGCACTTGGGCTTGGGCGTCGTTGATCGTTGAGATGCCCGAGATGGGTTCGGCCTTGTTGATGCGCACCTTGTGACGCTGAATTTTGCGCAGCTCGGCCAATGCCCGCTCCGGCGACAA
>JANPNG010000142.1:0-18342 GCA_031427355.1 Hylemonella sp. | reverse complement strand
GGCACGCACTTGTTTAAACCGGAGGCGCGTTCAGTTCGTGATCTTGAGCTTCGCGACCAGCTCCTTGAACACCACGTTGTCGCGAGCCATGACCGATTTGAATCCGGTGTCATCGGCGTAGACATAGCCCAGATTCAGTTTCTTCAGCGTGGTTTGCAGCTCAGGCTCCGCCGCCACAGCCGCAATCTTGGTCTTGAGGGTTTTGACCACATCGGCTGGAAGTCCGGCCGGACCCATGATTCCGCGCCAGGTGCCAATCGACAGGTTGATGTTCCGCTCTTTCAGCGTGGGTACGGCCTTGAACTCCTCCAGGCGCTTGTCAGCCATCACGGCCAGTATCTTGAGCTTTCCCCCGTTCACATGCGCCGACACTTCGCCAGGGCTGGCGGTCACGGCTTCAAGCTGGCTGCCCAGCAATGCAAGAATCGCCGGCGCTGCACCCGAGTACGGAATGCGATTGAATTTTGTCCCGGTTTTGTCTTCAAACGCTGCAGCTGCAAGATCGTAAATCGTGCCATTTCCAGAGGTTCCCATGGTCATCATGCCGGGCTTTTTTCGGGCAACATCAATAAACTCTTCAATGGTGTTGATGGGCGAGTCTGATCGGACCACGATGGACGCTGGGTCGGCATTAAGCTGGGCGATTGGCGTGATGTCGTTATAGGTGTGATTGAACAGGTTGAGGTGCGGCAGGATCACCATCTCCACCGTGACGACTGCCAGCGTGTAACCATCCGGCTTGGCATTCATCATGTATTGCCAGCCAATGCCGCCACTGGCACCTGCTTTGTTGACCACCACAACGCCTTTGGGCATATGCTTTTGGGCCGCCTGGGCAAAGGAACGGGCCAGGGCGTCGGTGCCACCACCGGCCGCAAACGGAACGACCAATTCGATCGCCCGATCGGGGTAGTCCGCTGCCCATGCAGACAGCGGGAGGGCGGCTGAGGCCACAGCAGCAACAACTGCTGCGAGAACAAGCGGGCGGTTTTTAATCATGGCGGGTACTCCTGGGTGAATGAGGTGAGTTATGTAAATCAAGTGAGTCAAGTGGGGGCTGCTGCGCTGAAAGAAACGATTTGGCGATCTGATGCGGGGGCTCTGGTCAATCCCTAGCGGATGAACTGGTCGACATAATCGGCGCCGAGGCCGCACGCGGCGTAATGCGCCCGGCACATCTCGATCTTGGTGAAAACATCTTCGTAGCCGGTCTGGCGTCCGTAGGGATCGACATAAATCATGGCGCCCGTGATATGGAACAACGTGATCATCTCTTTCACATCCTCTGGCACGACCAGCGTGTGGGTCTCGCCCGGCGGCTCGAACACGTAGCTGCCTTCCGTGGCGTGCCAGTCATGCTCCAGGTAGTGCCAGCTGCCGCGCAACACGAATCCGTGCACCGGCGCCGGGTGCCGGTGGCGACTAAGAACGCCGGACTTTTTAACGCGCAGCAGGTTGACCCAGTAGCCCTGCACGGTATTGAGGCAAAGCGGTCGAAACCAGACATTGGGCATCTGCGGCACCCAGACCCGTTCGTCTTCTGGAAGCGCATGGCCGACCACGATTTCGGCTTTTGCATCGGCTGGAAACGCTAGCTGGTAGGGCATGCGTGACTGGTCCAGATCGCCGCTTCGGCTCTGGGGCGCTATACCTTGCGCAATACCCTGCGCAATAACTTGTTCATTCATGAGCTTCGATCCCTTGGTGATGGTTCAGGCAACGAGATAGCCACCGTCCACCGGCAGAATCACGCCGGTGATGAAGTCCGCCGCGCCTGAGCAGAGGAACATCGTGGGGCCGGTGATGTCTTCAGGGCGACCCCAGCGCGCCATGGGCGTGCGCGAGAACACGGCCGCACTGCGGACCGGATCGTCCTGCAAGGCTTGCGTGAGCGGCGTTGCAATCCAGCCCGGCGCCACAGCGTTGACGCGAATGCCCTGCGATGCCCAGGCGATCGCCAGGCTCTTGGTCAATTGCGCAATGCCACCCTTGCTGGCGCTGTAGGCGGGCACCACGCCACCGCCAAAAAAGCTCAGCATGGAGGCGATGTTCACGATGCTTCCACCGGAAGCCGCCAGCAGTTCACGCGCTGCGCTTGCAGTGCGCATCGTGCCCACCAGGTTGACATCGATGACTCGCTGGAAAACGACGGGGTCGTGCTCTTCACCGCGGCGAATCATTCCCGCAGCGTTGACCAGCACGTCCAGCCGTTTCAGGCGGCCGAAGACCGCCTGCACGGCCGATGCGTCGGTGACATCGAGCGCCTCCACTGCCAGACCCTCGCAGCCGGCGGATTCGCCGGTCACCAGTCCCGCCACCGTGACGCTGGCACCGGCCTGCCGAAACGCCTGCGCAATCGCCAGGCCGATACCGCTTGTGCCGCCTGTAACCAATGCATGCCGCCCGGTAAAATCAAACCGCATGGTCGGCCCCGGCTCGGTCTGGCCGCACTCAGCGGCTGGCACTCTGAACCGCCTGAGAGTAGGGGCCCAGCACCGGCCCGTTTCCGGTGACGGTGGTGCGACGGAAAACACGGCGGTAGCGCGCCATGTCATAGGCTTCCGCCTTGTGCAGCGTGGTGCGGTTGTCCCACACCACCAGGTCGCCCTTTTGCCATTGGTGAAAGTAGCAGAACTCCGGGCGCGAGATGTACTCGATGAGCTGGTGGTGCAGCGCCTGGCCTTCTTCAAGCGACATGCCGCTGATCTCGTTGCCGGCGTTGGCGGTCATGAACAGGGAGCGGCGATAGCCACTCTCGGGGTGCACCCGTACCAAGGGCTGGCTCACCGGCGGGACGGCGTTCTTTTCGAAGTTGGAGAGCGTCGGCAGTTGCGGAAACTGCCGTCGCCCGTGCTCGTAGGAATGCACCATGTGCAGTGGCTCGATGCGGGCCTTCATCTCTGGCGACATCACCTCATACGCGGCCACCATGTTCGAGAAACCCGTGCGGCCGCCCTCGGCGTCGTCGGGCATGACCTCGATGCCGTAAAGCAGCGAAGCGTAAGCCGGAATGTAGCGATACGAGCTGTCGGTGTGCCACAAGGCGTTGACCTTCTGGAAGATCACGCGGTGGTCGGTCTCGGGCAAATGCTCGCCTTCAGCCGACACGTTGGCCACGTTGTAGACCGTTGCCGCGGCAAGCGTCTTGTTTTCCTCCGGGAAGTCCTCCAGCGGCCCCCACCGCTTTGAAAACTCGATCTGCTGCGCTTCGGTGAGCTTCTGATCCCGAAAGCACAATACGCCGTGCGCCTGCAAGGCCGCATGCAGCGCTTCCATCGTTTTGTCATCGACGGGCTGCGACAAATCGATGCCAAGCACTTCAGCGCCCAGCGCCTGACCCAGACGCCTGATCGTTAACGGCTGCCGCTCCAGGGTTGATTCCATCACTTGGTTCTCCTAAAAAGGTTTCCAGCCGTCCAGTATTTGCCCCCTAGATCATGGGACATCGTTGGCATGTGACTGGCATGCCAGTAAATAAAACCAGATATTAACGTCTTGACCGGCGTCCATCAAGTAGGTATAAACCCGTTGCTGCCTTGATGGCGCCCCGCTGCGAATACCCGCCCGGGGAGGCGAAGGCACGCAGGCCGTGCGTCGGAAGAAAGGCGGAAACCGCCCGGCGTCAGGGTGCTGGCCGACGGGTTGGCGATACCACTCTGGCACCCGGCAAGGTGCTGCTGGCAAATTCGACGAGGTAATCGATCAGCCCTTCGGAAGCCGCCGCCGCAGCAGCGCCGTCGCCACTGGCGATGGCCCTCGCGACCGCCACGTGAAGCGCCGCGGTTTCGCCAAACTGCTGCTTGTCAATGAGGTGATAAAACCAGAATCGCCGCGACACCGCGTGCAGCGTGGCGGCAATATCCACCGCGACCGTGTTGCGGGCAACCCTCGATAGCCATTGATTCAATTCTGCGTCCAGCCGAAGGAACTCACGCACGTCACCCGCATTCGCGGCATTTTCCGTGAGCACAACGATCGCCGCAAGCAGCTCGCGTTCATTGGCGTTGGCGCGGGCCGCCGCTGCACGCGCGAGCAGACAGTCGACTTCGCGGCGCACCTCCAGCACCTCAAAGTGCAGACGCACGTCCACGGCGGTCACGACCACCCCGCGACGAGGAATGATTTTTACAAGGTATTGACGCGCGAGACGATGCAGTGCCTCCCGAATGGGCGTGGTGCCAATCCCGATGCGCTTGCTCAGGATCGCCTCCGAGACCACCTCACCAGGCGCCAGCTCCAGCGTGATGATCATTTCCTCCAGCCGCTCGTAGGCCTCCTGAGTCAAGGTGAGCGTTGGCGCGTTCAGGGCAGCACGCCGGTCAGCCAGCGGCGCACCGGCAGCAGATTTGTTGCCCCCTTGGGCTACCAACTTTTTCATCAAGACCCTGACTCCAAAACAATCCTGCAGCAAAACACATCAAGCAAAACGCCATCAACTTTCCACTGGACTATATCGGAGGTCGGCTATTCGACACTTCAACAATCATCCTGGAAACAGCTGTTGGCGCCGACGACCTTTTGACCCAGGCTGCTGACTTTGACTGCCCCAGGGCAACGAGGCTGAAATCATTGCGCCGTGCGGTTCTCCCGTCCGATGAGGTGGGTCAGTGGAAATCGGCAGCTCGGGGCAATTCAACGTCGGCGCTAACAGCCTACAACCTGATGAGTGTGTTTCGCCATGCGGTGATGCGAAAAAAGGTGCATCACACGCTGTCAACACTGCACCATCAAGTGCTGGCTGTGGGAGCGCTGTGGGATGACAGCTCACGAAACACCAAGCAGACGTTTCGTCTGGCCGTCGCACGCAAACGAAGACCGTGGTTTGAGGGTTTGTGGGCCAATGCGGGCGAGCCGGTGATGCTTACGCCTGTGGTGAAAAATCTCTAATGGACAATCTCGGTCCGGGTTCATTGCTTTTTGGCTCTCTCTGCCTCAAATTTGGCTGTCAGCTTCTCAATTCGCAGGTAAGACGCATCGACCATTGTTGCGACCAGGTCAGCGGCAGCTTCTCTTGCTTCCGGATCAATGTTCGAAAGACTCGGCAGTCTCCAAGCGGCTCCATTCGCCTTGTCCGAAGCCGAGCCACCGTACAGAGGCACTAGGTTTATACGTTTATCGTTTTTCTTGATTCTTAGCAATTCCAAAAATTCTTGGTTCATACGCTCCCCTTTTTTATTGATTCAGTTTATAAAAAATTGGGATGGAAGTGGCTCCATGACCTCAGCACTTGGCAGGGCCGATTTTGGTCACGGATATTTCTGCGAGCTGTGCAACAGCCGGATGACCTCGATGCCCGTATCTTTAGCACGGTACACCACAATAAACGACGTGCGACTAATGACCAGCTCACGGGTGCCTTTCTTGCGCCCGGGACGGCCCATTTTCGGATGCTCAAGAAGCATGTTGACCTGGTGCTCAATTTCTTCGTCTTGACTGATCGCGGCCAGCGGATTGTCCTGGGCGATATAGTCCAGTTGCTCAAACCGATTTCCACTGGCAGCTGGAAGCCACGAAATGTTCAAGCAACCCCCTGCGACTTCTTGGATTGCTTGAGCCAAGCATTCCGGCGCTTCGCGCTCTCGGCCATCACAAGCTCGTTCGACACCCATTGAGTGCTTGGGTCGTCGGCCTCTTTCAAGCCTTGTTCCACCTCGGCCCGAAACCATTTGTCGTAAGCTGCCGCCGCGTGGGTCTGGCGCATGCGCTCGGAGGCATCGTTGCGGGACTTCCCAGCCAGCTCGACATCGCTGTGCTGGGTCGCATCCAGCAAATCGAAGCGAGCTAGATGCAGCTCATTTTTTAGGTAGTCAACGCAGCGGTCCAGACTGCGCCAGGTGCGCGGCTTATCGGTGCGCTGTGCGCCCAAGGGCTTCTCTGTCATGCCCATCTTGAGCATGACAGACCAGCCGCCCGGTTGGCCGATGATCGAGGCACCACGGATCGCCAAGGCCTCTACCAGGCGTTTGGCCATGGCGGTGTCAACCGTGTGTGTCGTCATAATTGGTTCCTCGTAAAGCGCTGTTTAGCAGTAGTGACTATTGTGCACTTTATTTAACAATTGTGCAATCAGAACTTAGTGTTTAGCAAAAAAGCTAAACATAACACCCGTTGCATCCAACAGGCGACGACGGGGCGCTATGTCAAGTGTCGGCAGCATAGCTGCTCTAGCAAACGCTTCGATTGGGGGGTATAGATGACAGAGTTCATAGGATCACCAATAGCTGTATTTGTGTACGGGGTGTCACTGACCGCCGTAATAGAGCCACCCATGTCCGGCGTAATCGAGCCACAAACAGGTGCGTAAAACGACCCTCCGAAGGGGTTAAACAGTGGTGGATTTTGCCTCTTTTTTGATCACGGCGGTTTGGCTGATCTTGGGCAGCAACTTCGGTGCGCGATAGGACTGACCGTCAAGCTCCAGGCAGTAGGCGTTGTGGCGCAACCGATCCAGGGTGGCCGAACCCAGCAAACGATTCACCGCAAAGGCCTGATCCCACTCAGAGAAGTCCAGATTGCTCGTCACGATGGTGCTCGCCCGCTCGTAACGCTCTGAGATCAGGTCATGCAAATCCTCATCAAAGGGCGCGCGCAGGGGTTTAAGACCAAAGTCGTCAATGATCAACAAGGGCACCTTGGCCAGGCTTGCCAGCTTGCGCTCATAGGCCCCGCTGGCGCGAGCCGCATTGAGACTGCTGGTCAGACTGGCACAGGTGGCAAACACCACATCCACGCCCTGGCGCACCGCACAGTGCCCCAGCGCTTGGGCCAGATGACTCTTGCCCGTGCCGCACGGCCCCACGATCAACACCGGGGCCTTCTCCTGCAAATAACGCCCGGTGGCCAAGTCGTGCACCAGAGCGCGGTTGAGCTGGGGCAGCCGGGCAAAGTCAAACTGATCCAACGTCTTGGTGGTTCGAAACTGCGCCCGGCGCAGCCGGGTGCTGAACTTCTTTTGGTCTCTGCGGGCGATCTCATCGCCTATGAGCAGCGCCAAGAACTCGGTATAGGCCAGCTTGGACTCAATGGCCTGGCGATTGCGCGCCTCGCCTTGGTGCACACTGTCAATGCGTACCCAGCCAGCACGCCCATTGGGCCTGGGTGGCATACAGCGCCTACCACCGAAACACGGTGGGCAAGTATCGCGCTAAGGCCGCTGAGCTCAGCGAGGAAATGCTCAACATAGATGCTTCCTCAATTCAATACGCACTCGATGCGCTAAGGGGAAAAGGGCTGATCTGGAAAAGCGGACGTGGGGCTTACTCAGTGGAAGATACGCAGCATATTGCATGGCTAACAGGTACTGATGAGTTCGCGCTAGAAGTCCAGATGAGCCGAAGCTTGGCTGCGGCCAGCTTCGTAGTGGCAAGTTCATCGGCCGATCAGAAGGCGGAAGTCCCCACTCGCGACGAGGGTCCAAAATAAAGCAACAGCGCAGGCTTAAAAGGAAAAACCTGCAACGAGGATCATCGCCCCTTAGTACCCTTAGAAGGACTGGTTCACAGCTCCGGGCCGCGCTGCGCAAGCCCAAGGTGAAACTGCCCGCCACAAAGACCCAGGCGCTCGACAGGGCGCCAAGCGCACCCTCATCGGCATCTCCAGGGCCGAAGACTGGCCGACCATCGACGCACTCTCAAAGAGGTATGTGGCTGTGGGCACCACCATCCACACGGATGACGATGGCGTGCGCACAAGTCCTGTGTAATCGCGGTTTTTCGACATGTCCCGAGCGTATGCGAACACTCGGGATTGGGTCTAATGCATCAGCTAGATAATGCCTCCCGAGCGTGCCCGAATACCCTTCGAATTCGACGGCCCGCAGCTCACAGTCCGGGCCTGCTCTCAGTCCCTGCCGCAAGATGGCAATTGGCATCGACCAGCACGCAATTTAAAGAGAGGGCCCCAGAGGCTTGTCTCGCGATCGCTTTTTTGCGGGAGCTTGACTTCCAACGGGAACCATTGGCTTGGCCAAGCCATTTCCAATTTCCTTGAACCGCTTGGCCCATCTGTTTGCACCGGCTTTTTCGGACCCGAGAGAGATTGCCAGAGCCTCAAATTCACTGGCCGCGCTCAGAGCCTTGTCGATTCCATCGCTAGCAACGGCGGGCGGCAGGCCCATTTTTTCCGCGAACTTCAACAAATGGCCACGGTCAATGCGATGGCCAACATCTGACACTGTCATGGTATGCCAGCCGGACGGGCCCTCGTTTGGACATAGATCAAATGCCGGCGAGAGCTCCCATTGGCCTTGCTTGTCCATGCAAAAAGCGAAATTCTTGCTGTGGTCGTCTTTCATCGAAAGGGCGACATTGAAGCATGCTTGGCGATAAACGCGCTCAGCCTCCGGAGTTACCGAAAGCGTTTGCGACACCTGGAAAAGATGGATGTAATCAAGCTTGGGGAAACGGAAGTCGTCGTTCAACAGCGCGGCCAAGCTCTGGATAAATTTTCTGCCGCCGCCCGGCATGCGGTCAAAACGATCAACCGCAAGCGCCACTCCATTTGGGTGGCGCAATAGCCGCCCAGTTGCCGCTTTGACTCCATGCTTTCCCGCCAATTCCAGGCATGCCGCCTCATAAAATGGTTCATTCTTGTCGCCCTTCGCGGGCGCGAATTTCACCAAGCAAGAAGAAAAATCGGTTGGGATGTCTGTATGGTCACCAAGGATAATTTTTTTGCCGCCTTTGTGGACTGCAGCCCAAAACTTGGGCCGAGCGCCGTGTGCCGAGCCCCCGGCCTTTATCGCGGCCTCGGGGATGTCCGCGAAGTTTTCGACATCGGCTTTCGCCGCGTGCACTCCAAGTTCTGCGATGTCCATCAACGCCCGAGGATCCTCGGCTAAAAGGACCGGCGTGAAGGTCAAGGCACCCAAGCCGCCCTTGCCTACCCATGCCAATCTATGCACGGGTGTGATGCTGTCCAAGCTAAGTCCTGCCGCGACAAACGACTTGTTCATAAGCCTTAGGCCGAATCCATCTGGAATGGAGTCGCTGAGCATGCCGTGCAGTCCGCCAAATGGCCCTGGCTTCGCCATCAAAACGCCTGGGCTCAAAGGCATATGAAGCGGCGAAAGCCTGAGGCCGGATCCAAGGGCTTGCTGACTCCATTCGAAAGCGGCGACTTTCTTGCCCCCATACCATAGGCATTCGCCGAGCAAGAGCGGCTCCTCGCCTAGGCCGAAATCGAGATGAACTTGCAGCCTCTGGTTAGTAATTGTCATGGCCTCACTCGAACTCGGGTAGTTTCCACTCGAGCGGCTTCAATTCGCTCAATCTCATCCAAGCTTTGCGGGACGGGCTCGCAGCTCTCCAAAATGCCAGCAGTCATCCCCAAGGCGCCAGCCACGCGCAAAAAAGTGACGAGCTCAACTTTTCCACCGCTTTCCAAATTCTTGATGGCTTGGAGGCTTGCCTTGCTCCGCTCGGCCAAATCTTCTTGGCGAAGGCCCTGCGCAGCTCGCGCCAAGCGCAAGTTCTTGCCAATTTCCGCAGCCAACTCTAAGGGTGTTGCCAATGAATAAATCATATATCTCCAAAGACCTATTAATTAATAATAAAGATTATAACAGATTTCATAAAAGCTGCAACAGGTGCGTTAACAAGTTGACGAAAGAGGTTGAGCGATCTCTCTCCTCGTAGTCCTTGCCCATCGACTTGACAATCTGCTTAGGGTTGTAGGGAGCATAGCTAATGAAGGCGGAAACAGATCGGGCTCCCGAAGGAGCCCGATGCGAAACAGCGTCAAACAGAAAATTTCAACAGATTAAGCGAACGGCTTGGGCCCAAAGGCGGCCCTCACTTTGGCTAAGAGGCGTTACTTGGCGGGTGCAGCAACCGGTGCTTTTTCAGCGGCGCGGTCTTTCTTTGCCTGGGCCTTATCAGCCTTCAGCTTTTCTTTGTCCGCTTTGATGATCGCCGGGTCGGCATTGGCCTTCTTGTCGGTGGCAAGCTTTTCCTTATCAGCCTTAACGGCAGCTTTGTCAGCCATCACCGCAGCTTTAGCCGGAGATGCGGCTGGTGTCGGTGCTGGCGTCGATGCGGGTGCTTGGGCAAATACGCCAGTTGCGAAGAAGCCTGCAATCAATGCGGTTGCGGTCAGAGTCTTGAAATTCATTGGGTGCCCTTTCGGTATTGGTTGACACATACCCGTAACGGGGGCGTACCGCTACCGGTTGACTGAAGAATTTTTGAACTGAATGAAATTGAAACAGTGTGTTTTTTGATTCTTGCATTGGCGGCAACTCGCTTGTGATCTCAAAATCTTCAAGCCCGCACCACCAACATCTCATCCCAGCACGTCGTGTACCTGGGCGTCCTGCGCTCCTGCTTCATCGACCACACCCGCTTCTTGCCCTCCAGCCCGGCGCTGGCCATCAGAAGAGTCCCCCGCCCATAGCGCCCATTCATTTCATCCAGGGTGGTCATCAGGCTGCCGCGATCCGCCCCTGCATCTGCTTCAAGATCAAGCTCACCTTGCTCCACGGTGTCATCCTGCAAATCCATCAGCATCACCCCCGCCTTGGCCAGCTTGAAGCCGGACTGGTAGATGGACGTCAAGCCTGCAAGTGCTGCTTGAACGATCACCGTCGTATCCGCACTGGGTCGGCGCAGCGGAACCATGATGGACCGTGAATACTGTGGCTCCGGCCTGAACGGACTGGTTCGGATGAAGACCATCACCTGAGCCGCCACACTGCCCTGACTGCGCAGCTTTTCTGCGGCGCGGCTGGCGAACTCCGTGACGGCCTCTTGCAGATCACTCAGCGCTGTCACAGCACGTCCGAATGAGCGCGTACAGGCAATCTCTTTTTTGTTAGCCGGAATGGATTCCAGTTCAATACAGGACAGGCCTTGAAGCTCCCGCACTGTGCGCTCCAGCATGACCGACCAGCGACGCTTCACCGTCGGGGCATCCAGCCGGGTCAGATCCAGGACAGTGTGAATGCCCTCCGCTTTGAGTTGCTTTGAGATGCGCGGTCCTACTCCCCACACCTCATTGACTTCTGTTGCAGCCAGCACCGTCTCCAATTCTTGCGGGGATAGGGTTGCCAGGTTACAGACCTGCGCCAGGTGCGCTGGGTAGCTGCCGGGTTTTCTCTCTGCGGTCTTGGCAATGTGGTTGGCCAACTTGGCCAGTGTCTTGGTGGCACCGATGCCTATGCCGCAAGGTATGCCCACCCACTGCAAGATACGCGAGCGGATTTTGTGGCTGCGCTCTACCAGGTCCCCCGGTACCCCGGAGAGGTCGATGAAGGACTCATCAATGGAATAAATTTCCTGCTGTGGCCCCAGACCCGCAGCCAAGCTCATCATGCGGTCCGACAGGTCGCCGTACAGGGCGAAGTTGGCCGACAGCGCCACCAGACCTTCCGTCTCTTCCATCCGTTTGATCTGGAAGTACGGTGCACCCATCTTGATACCCAGGGCTTTGGCTTCATTGCTGCGGGCGATCGCGCAGCCATCGTTGTTTCTGAATGACCATAACTGTTAGTAGGTCATATGTGCCTCTGGTGTTGGCTCATTTTTATGACTAACAGTTTTCAGATATTCAGGCGTTCGCCAACGAGTCGATGATGGGGCATTGTCCCGAATCGTCCCCGCTTTCGCAACGCATCATCAATTCGCCAAGGGTCTTCTTCATGCGACGCAGGTCAGCAATGCGGCCATCAATCTCCTTGATCTTGTGCTCAGCCAGCTCCTTGGTTTCGCAACAGTTCTTTGCTTCTTCAAAGCTCAGCAGACAGCTGGTCTCATCCAGCGTAAACCCCAGCGTTTGGGCGCGCTTGATGAATTTGACTCGCCGGACGACCTCTTCGCCATACTTGCGTTGCCCACCCTGCGGCAGCACAGGCTCAGCGATCAGGCCAATGCGCTGGTAGTAGCGGATGGTGTCGATCTTCACTCCCGCCGCCTTGGCCGCCCGGCCTATCGTCATCTCGTTCATTTCATCTCCAAATAACGCTTGACTCTGGACTAGAGTCCAGACTTTACATTAGCGTATCCGACCTTGGATTGAAAGGACTCGCGCATGGACATACGGGCTAAATCTTCGATGGCAGCGGCTGCGCTGGCCGCCATTGGCGCCTCTGCGTGTTGCGCTGGTCCCCTTATTCTGTTGTCGCTCGGCATTGGCGGAGCTTGGATTGGCAACTTAACCGCACTTGAGCCATACCGACTCATTTTCGTAGCGTTGGTCGCAGCGTTTATGGTCATGGCTTGGCGACGGCTTTACCGGGCGCCCGCATGCGAGCCCGGCCAGGTCTGCGCCATCCCCGAGGTGGTCGCGCGGCAGCGGGTGATTTTTTGGATAGTTTTGGCGTTGGTCTGCCTCATGGCGGCATCGCCTTGGTTTCTTCCCTTCTTCTTTTAAGGACATCACCATGCGTTCATACATACTGGCCATTTCGCTGCTCTTGTCATTCAGCGTGTTCGCGGGAACACCAAAGACGGTCACCCTGGACGTGAAGAACATGACCTGCGAGGTATGCCCCGTGACGGTCAAGAAGGCGTTGGAGAAGACTCCTGGCGTCGCCAAGGCCCAAATCGACTTCGCGAAGAAGACCGCCATTGTCACTTTCGACTCCGATGTCACCACCATTTCAGCCTTGACTCAGTCCACGACGAATGCCGGATACCCATCCACCGTGCGGGAGGTGAAGTGAGCTCGCCCATTCGAACCGATTCAACCTTGACATGCCCCGAGTGCGGTCACTCGGTCAAGCTTGAGATGCCAACAGACGCTTGCCAGTTTTTTTACGAATGCGAAGCCTGCAAGACCGTCCTGCGCCCGCTTAAAGGAGATTGCTGTGTATTTTGCAGCTACGGCGATGTGAAGTGCCCTCCCATCCAAGCTCAATCCCCCTGCTGCGCCAGATAGCCGCTAAACAGATCGTTATTTCGCGGAAGAGCTTTGTGCAACGAGGAGCTTCGCCATGCTGATTGGAAACAAGGACCTCTTGATCGACTCAATATCGGCAAAAGCTTCATTTGAGATAGGACTTCAGCACCGACACTACTTCTTCAAGGTCGCGCCCTCGCTGGGCGGCATCAATCGCCTCTGATCCCAGGTGATCACGTAGGTGATGTTCGAGGACTTCTGACATCAGGCCATTGACCGCGCCGCGAATTGCGGCGATCTGTTGAAGGATTGCTGCGCAATCTGCTTCTGACTCCAAAGCTTTCTCCAAGCCATCGGCTTGACCACGAATGCGCCGCACGCGCGTGAGCAGCTTCGCTTTGCCTTTAATTGTGTGGGCCATGAATCGCTCTCCTTTTCATTTCAAATCAATATAGCATACTGGGGTATAGTATCAATCTTGCCGCGCAGAGCACGGCCCAGCCATTCAGAATCGCCAACATGCCCCCCATCGCAGAACTCATTCAGCAAGGAGCCACAAACCTGTGGGTCTTTATCCCCACGGCCATTTTGCTTGGCGCATTGCATGGTCTGGAGCCGGGGCACTCTAAAACAATGATGGCATCGTTCATCATCGCGGTTAAGGGCACGGTTGGCCAAGCCGCTCTTTTGGGATTGTGCGCGGCCTTCTCGCACTCGCTGATCGTGTGGGCGCTTGCCGCTGCGGCGCTGAAGTTCGGAAATGAGTTGATTGCCGAACAGGCTGAACCCTACTTCATGCTGGTATCAGCCCTGGTGGTGATTGGCGTCTCGATCTGGATGTTTGTGCGCACCCGTCGCGATGAGCTGGCTGCCAAGGCCCACCAGCACGCGCCGCATGCCGGCAAGATCATCAACACTGGGCACGGAATCGTCGAGCTGGAAGTTTTTGAATCAGGCGTTCCACCCCGGTTTCGCCTCCACGCTTATGACGATACGATGGCTGCCAAGGGTTTCGGCGACCACGATATGGTGTCCATTGAAACTTTCCGCCCCGACGGCGCAAAGCAAACCTTTGAACTCAAGGCATCCGGAATGTTCTTGGAGTCCGTTCAGGAGATTCCTGAACCACACGAATTCGAGGTTGTTCTGAGCATGGGGCATGGTGATCATGTCCATCGCTTTGAAGTGAACTTTTCCGAAGACGATCATGACCACTCGCACAGCGGGCATGACCATGGGACCCATCACCACCATGTCCATGATGTTGGGGACGACCTATTGGGTGGCGACGGGACTTATCAGGACGCCCATGAGCGCGCTCACGCTGAGGACATCAAGCGTCGCTTTGTTGGACAGAAGGTGACCACGGGACAGATTGCGATGTTCGGTTTGACGGGTGGCTTGGTTCCATGTCCCGCCTCGGTGACGATCCTGATGATCTGCCTTCACTTGAAGAGATTCACGCTGGGCGCGGCCATGGTCGCCAGCTTCAGCCTTGGACTGGCGATTTCGCTGGTTAGCGTGGGTGTCATCGCCGCATGGGGTGCGCGCCAGTTCGACAAACGTCTGGGAGGTGGGCGATTCAGTGATCTCGCACGCAAGATGCCTTACTTCTCCAGTGGCTTGATGGCGCTGGTCGGAGCGTTGATGGGCGTTCAGGGTCTGCTGCAAATTTTTAGCTGATCTCGGGCAGGCCTTGCGCTGAATGGGGTGTTTGTTATGATCAGCGCTTCATTGGGGAGTAGCCGGCCTTCGGATCATCGAAGGTGCTTACGTCAACATACTTGATCTCTTGATCATGGCGTAAGCGGTTTCCGACTTGGCAAGACCTTTGACCATGCAGCCTCCGGTTCGGCCGGGGAGGCGCGTGGTCAATTGTCTTTTGCCCGGCCTGGGAACTGAAAAAGTGGAAGCACTACTCACCTCAATGGGCGTCGTCGCCCTCGCGGAAATCGGCGACAAGACCCAACTGCTCGCATTCGTGCTGGCAGCTCGATTCAAGAAGCCCCTCCCCATCATCGCCGCCATCTTTTGCGCGACCATCGTCAACCATGGCCTGGCCGGAGCGGTCGGATCATGGATCACCTCCATGCTCACTCCCGAGACCTTGCGTTGGGTCGTGGGCGGATCATTTCTTGGGATGGCCGTTTGGACCATGATCCCCGACAAGATCGAAGAGGAGGAGACCAAAATCGCGAGCCACTTGGGCGTCTTTGGGGCTACGCTCGTCACATTCTTCCTTGCCGAAATGGGCGACAAGACGCAAATCGCCACCGTAGCGATGGCCGCCCACTTCCCCAATCCCGTGATGGTGGTGATTGGAACTACGCTTGGCATGCTGATCGCAGACGTGCCTGCGGTCTTCGTGGGCGATCGCTTCTCCAAGAAGATCCCCATGAAACTTGTTCATTCGATTGCTGCGGCAATGTTCGCTGTGATGGGTGTCCTGGCTCTGCTGCAAGTTGATACCTGGATCAAATAAGAACGCCGATACGTCGCATTCCTGTGCGCTTTTACGCCCTGGCCACAGGCAAGTCGCTGAACTTGGTGGTGTATTGGGGTGTAAGTCTTTCCTGCCGCATGGACCAGACGCGGGGCGCGCCTGCGCCGACCGCGCTTCCCACATGGATGGCGCCGCGTCCAAACCGATCATTGATGGAGTCCATCGCCGCCATCAATTTGCTGCGATCCCGTGTTTCAGGCGCATCGAAGTCAAACTCTTCCTGCAACACGTTGTTCGGCATCAAGTCCAATAGCATGACCCCAGCTTTGGCGAGTTGGAATCCCGGCCTGTAGAACTGGGCGATGCCCATAACTGCCGCCTTGACCAAAAGCCTTGTATCTGCCGTGGGTCGTCGCAACGGAATGACAACGCTTTTGGAGAAGTGTGGGCCAGCCCGGAACGGTGACGTGTGGGCAAATATCAATATCTGACCGGCCACGCCAGATTGACTCCTCAACTTCTCTGCTGCACGACTGGCGAATTCGCTGACAGCTTCAATCAGCGGCGTGATTTCTGTGATTGGGCGTCCAAACGACCTCGTGCAGGCGATCTGCTGCTTTGGCGCGGGCGCTTCCTCCATGCTTATGCAGGGTTCACCCTGTAATTCTCTAACCGTGCGCTCCAACACAACGCTCCACCGATCGCGAACCATGGACGGACTCAGTCTGGCCAGATCGAGCACAGTCTGCACGCCAGAATCTCGCAGTTGTTGTCCGATGCGTCGACCCACCCCCCACACTTCACCTACATCGGTTGCTGCCAATAAGGCATCCATGTCAGAACCAGGCAGGTTCGCCAGATTACAAACCGTAGCCAAGCTATCGGGGTAGCTTCCGGGCTTTCTTTCGGCAGTCTTGGCAATGTGATTGGCCAGTTTGGCCAGCGTCTTGGTGGCCCCTATACCCACGCCGCAGGGGATGCCGATCCATTGGTTGATCCGGTCGCGAACGGCACGCGATCTCTTCGTCAGATCACCGCGAACCCCATCGAGCCCAATGAATGACTCGTCGATGCTGTAGATCTCTTGGACAGGCCCTAGACCGGCAGCCAAACTCATCATGCGGTCGCTCATGTCCCCATACAAAGCGAAGTTTGCCGACAGCGCGACCAGGCCCTCCTGTTCTTCCAAGTGCCGGATTTCGAACCACGGCGCGCCCATCTTGATTCCCAGCGCCTTGGCCTCATTGCTGCGCGCAATCGCGCACCCATCATTTGAGGACAGCACAATCACTGGACGACCGTTCAAACTGGGTCGAAACACGCGCTCACAACTGACGTAAAAGTTATTGCCATCAACCAGAGCGAACATGACCAAAGCCTTTGCGCAGGACTAAACGTCCGCGCCTTTCGAGTGAAGAATCGAAACCACTTTCCCAGTGGCCATGCCTTTTAGTAAGGCCCCTTCGTTCAGAAGCACTTGGTGCTCAAGATTGACGCGGATCATCTGACCAGGCGTCAGCCCCCTTCGTGTTCTTGGATTGAAGACGTAGATGAGCGGAAAGGTGCGCGCTTCGCAGGATCGCATTCCGGTGCGCACCATCAGGTTGAATAAAAGCGCGTGGCTCGGGTCAAGCTTTGCGCCAAGGCACTGCCTGACCTGCTCTTTGATCAAGAATTTGATCGTCGGCTTGCGCTCGCGGGCCATCACCATCGGCTTTGAAACCACGCCGCCCGAGCGATCCACATGGGCAAGAAAGCCCTGATGTGATGGCGTCCGAATATCACGCATGCCGAATGGAAGATGGGAGATGTGGCCCTGGCGTTTGCACCAATCGTAAAACCGCACAACCAGATTCAGCCGCTTGTTCACGGTGCTGGGATTTAGACTTAACTCGCCAAGCGACCAGTCGCGATACCTGGCCACCACGCTTAGGCCGTGAGGCTTTTGCCCTTCATCCCATGTCAATCCATTTGCGGCCAGGAAGGCGAAGTAGTCATACAGCCTGCGGCCATACGCCTCCCAAGTGAGCTTGCTCTCGATGCTTCCATGGGTGACCAAGGCGTGCCACAAGAACGATTGCGCCGGCTCCAGGGGCCACCCGTCATTGTTGAGAAGCAATGGGAAGCCCGCGAATGATCTGCCTTCAACCATGAGGTCCGCAGTGGCCATCACAAGCCTCACACCCCCCTCTCTTTCAGGAGCTTGGCTGCAGACTTGAATGTGAGACTGTGGATGTGCATGACCAAATCAATTGCGCCGCCTCCGCCACGGTCCATGCGCACATCCCAAAACTTCGGACCTGTACACAAGAACTCCCAATCATGGCCAGCAACATGCGCGTGCCAACGGGTGGTCTGATGACTCGATCTTGGATGGAACGAAGGATCCTCCTTGATGTGGTCGGCCATCATGCGCAGGACATGGATGGAATCCATTTCCCGCCATCGGACCAGCTCCAAGTTATCCACAGATCTCATTTCGTGCCGCTTCCTCCCCCAGACCCCCACCTGCTACTCGTCTCAAAGAGACGATAAATCCGAATACCAAATTGCAGGAAGACATGAAGTCATCTTACTAACAAAGGCTGTCCGTCAGATCGTTGTTGCTGAGCACCACCACAGGACGATCATTCAGGCTGGGGCGAAACACCCGCTCACAACTGACGTAGAAATTGTTGCCGTCAACTAGGGCGTACATGGCGAGCGAGGAGACTTGGCCTGGGCGTGCGCGTCAGCGGCAAGTCCTGAATTGCTTGATGCTGCTGGTCACGACACCCCAGACCTCCAGGGTCTGGCCCTCTTTGGGCGTGATGTCGGCATAGGTGGGATTGGCGGCCTTGAGCTTGATGCGGCCGGCACGCTGGTAGAAGTGCTTCACGGTGAACTCGCCATCGACCACGGCCACCACGATGTCCTGGTGTCTGGGCTTGAGGGCTTTGTTCACCACCATGATGTCGTTGTCAAAAATACCGGTCAACTCCATGGAGTTACCCCGGGCACGGATCAGGAAGGTCGCCTGGGGGTGGGTGATCAACTCCTTGATCAGGTCAATGCGGTTCTCGCCC
>JANPNG010000141.1:0-2135 GCA_031427355.1 Hylemonella sp. | reverse complement strand
GGCACGCCCTGGTAGCGGTGCACTTGGCCACGCAGTTTGCCCAGCGGCAAGGTGGCAACCTCAGGCAACGTGGCTTGCAGCAGCGACTGGGCTGCCACACGGCCCAACGCCAGGATGACGTGGGGCTGGATCAGCGCGACTTGACGGCGCAGGTAGGGCTCGCACTGCGCGATCTCATCGGGCTGTGGGTTCCGGTTGGCCGGGGGGCGGCACTTGAGCGCGTGGGTGATGAAGACGGCCTGCTCACCCGTGCCGTTGCGGGCGAGCCCCACGGCCTTGAGCATGTTGTCGAGCAGTTGCCCGGTTAACTGGCCGGGCGCATCGGTAAAGGGCTGGCCTTGTGCGTCGTCGGCTTCGCTCGGGGCGTCGCCCACCACCAGCCAGCGCGCCTGTTCAGCCCCCGTGCCGAACACGGTGGTCTTGCGGCCCTGGCACAGGCCGCAGGCTTGGCAACTGGCCACGGTGGTTTGCAACGTGGGCCAGTCCAGCGTGGCGACTTGGACCAGGTCGATGGCGGGGTTGGGTGCCAGGGTCGTGCTCTGAGTTTGATGAGGTGTTGGCGACGGCTTTGGTGCTGTAAATTTAGGCTCAAATCGGGCTGTAGGCCTTTGTTCACTTACGTAAGCAGCTATAGTTTCAGGAGCAGTTTGGATGACTGCCTTGACCTGCGCGGTTGGCTCTTCAACCGCCAGCGGCTGCCACAGCGTCACGCCCATGACCTCCAGCATGGCGCGTTGACGGGAATCCAGGTTCAAACTCATGCCAGCATTTTCACAGAGTTGGATATGGCCCCCACGCTCGCTCACTTCGTGTAGCTCGCTGCCCCCCGAGGGGGCTAATTTTTCTAGGGGCGGCCCGTCGAAAAATTGCACTCTGCCTTTTGTTGCTGCGGCTTACAGCCGTAAGTTCATGACAATGGCATCTTCGCGCTGGCCGTGGTCGGCCGGGTAGTAGGCCTTGCGCTGGCCGACGCGGCGGTAGCCGTGGGCTTCATAGACGCTGAGGGCGCGGGCGTTGTTGGCGCGCACTTCCAGCCACAGCCACTGCGCGCCTTGCCCGCGTGACCAGGTGGCCAGCGCGTCGAGCATGACTTGCGCCCAGCCCTGGCTGCGGTAGGCCAGCGCGACGGTGATGTTGAGCAGGTGCACCTCGTCCACGCCCTTCATGGCGACAAAGTAGCCGATCAAAGTGTCGTCCGCCAGCAGCACTTGCGCTTGGTAGCCCGACGCCAGTGCGTCGGTGAAATTGAGCTGGCTCCAGGGGTGGGGATAGGCCTGCTGCTCGACCCGCAGCACGACGTCCAGCCGATCGGGCAGCAGGGGCTCGAAGCGGGCCTCGGCGGGGGCTGACGTGACCGTGGGGACAGCGCTCATGGTTCACCAACCCCGTTATGGCTGCGCGGGGATGGCAGCGGCCTTCTCCGCCGCGCGCTCCAGCGTGGTTTTGGCCACCTTGTCGCGGATGTAGCGTGGCAGCGCCAGTGCCGGGTCCACGGCCTGTCCGGCATCCAATAAAGCCGGGGCCAAACGCAACATGGCCACGGCGCTGGGCAGCAGGTCGAAACGCGGCAGTTCGGGTGGCACGGCTAAGCGCTCGCCGTAGGCGGCAAATACATTGCCCGCCAGTGCCTGGCTATCGCCTAACACCAAGGTTTCGGGGTGAATGAGCTGCTGATGCCCTGTTTGCAACCATAAGCCGCTCTTAAATTCATAGTGCCCAGCGTACAACTCGTCCATGCGCGCGTCCAGCAGCGCCAGCACGCGGCACGATGCAGCGGCGGTGAAGTGCTCAAAACGTGCCTGCTCGGCCAGCATCAGCAGCGTGTCCACCGGCAGCACGGGGATGCCCGCGCCAAAAGCCAGCCCTTGGGCCACAGCGCAGGCCGTGCGCAGGCCGGTGAAGGAGCCCGGCCCCTGGCCAAAGGCAATCGCGTCCAACTCGGCATAGCGCAGCCCGGCCTGCGCCATCAGCGCTTCAATCGCGGGGATCAGCGTGCTGGACGCCTGCGCACCCCCTGCACCGCTGTGCTCCCACACCCGCGCCACGCCGTCCACCGGGCATGTGAGGGCGATGGAGGTGCGGTCGGTGCTGGTGTCGAAGGCGAGGAGTTTCATGCGGGATTTCAGGTCAAAAAG
>JANPNG010000140.1:0-1892 GCA_031427355.1 Hylemonella sp. | reverse complement strand
TGAACATCCAATTTCGCGTTGAGGTTAACCCTTACACAGATGGTCCGAACCGTGAGTTGAGGGCTTGAATGTATCTAGCTCTCACACATTAAGACCCTACTCCAACATGTCAAAGCCCTGAATTTCCACACTCATAAAAGCCCGTGTGAACCCCGACAAAGCAGCATAAAACTTGGCCTTAGGGTGCTGACTAATGGCATCGCACATCGGCATCACCCAAGGCTGCACATGCGTGCTGAAAAATTCGCTCTGACGTGTCAGATTTGCCACAGCCACGTCATCCCCGGCAATCAGGTAGCGCATGACTTCGGCCAGGTAGGCAATGTGGTCTTCGGTTTCCGGCATGGTTTCATCACGCGCCAAGCCCAGACTGGCCAGCGTGTCACGCAGTTTGGCCAGCGGTTTTTCGTTGAGAAAGCCACTCAGGTAGTGCGAGCCAAACAAATAAACCTCGGGTTTGCCCACGCCGCCATACAGGGCGTCGTATTCGCGTTTGATGGCCTCATCGTCCAAGTCACGGGCCGCACCCACCAGGGCGCGCCAGGGCTCTTCCAGAAAACCACCTGCCGCCGGAGCCTCTGTGATCGCTACGCGCAGTTGCGCCAGCAGCTCAGGCGTGGGTGGCGCGTAGTAGAGCGCGGCCAACAGGCCGTACAGTTCGGCGCGTGCCGTTTCTTCATCCAGCGCGCTGCTGTCTGAAGGCGTGAAAAGGTTGATCGCTTGTCCTGCGGTGTCGGTCATAAGTCGGTGATCCGGGCTTCGCCAGCGTTGGAGTAAATATCAATCACGCGGCAGTCGCCGCACATCTTGAGCCGCTCCAGCGCCTCGCCTTGAAACATGGAGTGCCCGGCCAGCTTGCCCAACATGGCCTCAATCGCCTTGAGCGTGCCAAAGGGCTTGCTGCAACGCACGCAGGCGTAGGGCTTCATCTCGTTGAGCACGACAGCCTCTTTGCGCTGCGGCGTCAGGTTGAACTGCGGCATCAGCGTTAGCGAGCCCTCAGGGCAGGTTTTGACGCACAGGCCGCACTGCACACAATTTTTCTCAATGAACCTGAGCTGTGGCGACTCCGGGTTGTCGCGCAAGGCACTGGCGGGGCAGGCGTTGATGCAGCTCAGGCACAGGGTGCAGGTGTCTTTGTTCAGGCTCAGCGCGCCCAGCGGCGAGCCCTTGGCGGGCAGCGTGATGAGCTCGGGCTGCGCGCTGGCTTGGGCGACCAAGTGATCCAGCGCCAACTCTAGCGTGGCGCGCTTGTCGGCCTGCACGGTGAAGCTGGCGGCCTGGGCCACGCCCTGGGCGGGTGCGGCTTGCAGGGCGGCATCCAGCGTGGGCAGATCGGTAGCCAAATCAGTGACGGATTGGGCTGAGATGATTTTGAAGTGCTCGCCTTGGTAACCCAGGCCCTTAAGCAAAGCCTGCGCCACATCCATCTGCTCGCGCACAGCCGTGCGGTACTGCGGCGCTTCTTCACCCGTCATCAGCACCCACACCTGGGACGCACCGTAGGCCATGGCCGAGAGCCACAACTCCATGCCCACCGAACTGGTGTGCCACAAGGCCACCGGCAACACGCGCGCGGGCACGCCGCGAATGGTTTTATTGAGCCGCGCCGCGCGGCCCAAATCGCCCAGTAGTTTTTGGCCCGCTTCTTGACTATGGAACAACACGGCGGCCTGTTTGCCACCGACTCGCGCGTAGGTTGAGAGCAGGGTTTTGAGCTTGAGCCCCTGCTCACCCGCACGCGGGTAAGCGTAGGTCAGCGCGCCGCTGGGGCACACCGTGGTGCACGCGCCGCAGCCCACGCACAGGTTGGGGTTGACCTTGATCTGCTGGCGATCCCGCTCGCTGCTGATGGCCTGCGCTGAGCAGACGTCGATACAGGCGTTGCAACC
>JANPNG010000139.1:0-7296 GCA_031427355.1 Hylemonella sp. | reverse complement strand
GCAAGGGTGGCGCGAGTTGGGACAAAGTGGCCAAGGCTGGCCTCAAAGTGGTTGAAGTCAATGAGGCTGTCGCCGCCGCTGACGTGGTGATGATTTTGCTGCCTGACGAGAACATCGCCGCTGTGTACAAAGAGATCGAGTCGCACCTGAAAAAAGGCGCATCCTTGGCCTTTGCTCACGGCTTTAACGTGCATTACAACCAAGTCATTCCCCGCGCTGACCTGGACGTGTGGATGGTCGCCCCCAAGGCCCCTGGCCACACGGTGCGCAACACCTACACCCAAGGCGGCGGTGTGCCCCATTTGGTCGCTGTGCACCAAGACCAGAGCGGCAAGGCCCGTGAATTGGCCCTGAGCTACGCCATGGCCAATGGTGGCGGCAAAGCCGGCATCATCGAAACCAACTTCAAAGAAGAAACCGAAACCGATTTGTTCGGCGAGCAGGCCGTGTTGTGCGGTGGCGCGGTTGAGCTGATCAAGATGGGTTATGAGACCCTGGTTGAAGCAGGCTACGCGCCTGAGATGGCTTACTTCGAGTGCCTGCACGAGTTGAAGTTGATCGTGGACTTGATCTATGAAGGCGGCATCGCCAACATGAACTACTCCATCTCCAACAACGCAGAGTATGGTGAGTACGTGACCGGCCCTGAGGTGATTAACGAAGAGTCTCGCGCTGCCATGCGCAACGCTTTGAAGCGCATTCAAACCGGTGAGTACGCCAAGATGTTCATTCTGGAAGGCCGTACCAACTACCCAAGCATGACGGCTCGCCGCCGCTTGACCGCAGAGCACTCGATCGAGAAGGTCGGTGCTCAATTGCGCGCCATGATGCCCTGGATTGCGAAAAATAAACTGGTGGATCAGACCCGCAATTAATTTGCAGGTCACCCAAATACAAAACCGCCTTCGGGCGGTTTTGTATTTAATTCAGGGGTGGCTTACACTCGGTGAAACGTTGAATGCCTCTTTGAAGGTGTTTTTGCTATAAATTAAATAGCTGGTTACGCAATGAAATAAAGCGCTACTGGCCTATGTGGTGCATAAAATGAACCAGAGTACCGATCCGCATTCGGATCCCTTGAAGGCGCTCAAGCCGCGCCGCAAGGGCATTTATATTTTGCCCAACCTCTTTACGCTGGCGGCTTTGTTTGGCGGGTTCTACGCCATCGTCATGGCCATGAACGGTAAGTTCAACGAGGCGGCGATAGGCGTGTTTTGGGCCATGGTGCTCGACAGCCTGGATGGTCGCGTGGCGCGCATGACCAACACCCAAAGCGCCTTCGGTGAGCAAATGGATTCGCTCTCGGACATGGTCAGCTTTGGTGCGGCTCCGGCCTTGATTGCCTACGAATGGTCATTGCGTGGTTTGGGGCGCTGGGGCTGGATTGCCGCGTTTGTCTATTGCGCCTGCGCAGCACTTCGCTTAGCCCGCTTTAATGTCAACACCAATGTGGTGGATAAACGCTATTTCCAGGGCCTTCCCAGTCCTGCAGCGGCGGCACTGGTGATGGGCTTTATTTGGCTCATGAATGACCTGGGCGTTGACCCCGCTAACGCTTATATCAAGTGGCTGATGTTTGCATTTGCCTTGTATGCGGGGTTGACGATGGTCACCAACGTGCCGTTTTATAGCTTCAAGGATATCAATCTGAAACGAAGTGTGCCGTTTATTTTCATTGTCCTGATTGCGATTGCCATTGCCGTCGTGAACATTGATCCGCCCAGCATCTTGTTTGGCATTTTTGTGGCCTACGGTTTGAGTGGCTATGTGATTTACGCTTACCGCAAATTCAAGGGGCAATCGGTGAGCGTAATTGCCACCTCAAAAGATGAGCCAGAAGAACGAGGTTTGCACTAACTTTTGAAAGTTATGCTACATTGCACTCATGAACAAATCACATGCATTGCGCGTTGCGACAAGCACCTGGACCAAGATCGAAATAGCGAGTTTGGGTCTGCTAAGTCTGCTGGCACTCCTTCTAATGAAGGCGGGCTGAGCGCGTACATCAAATAAGATCTACCCAACGGCCCGCTTGCAATCGCAGCGGGCCGTTTTCATTTTGAGCTGCGATTCATTGAGTTCTTTTAATTTGCATTTCCAGGAGTTAATACCATGGCTGACCAATTGATCATTTTTGACACCACCTTGCGAGATGGTGAGCAGTCTCCCGGTGCGTCCATGACCAAGGATGAAAAGTTGCGTATCGCACGCCAACTGGAGCGCCTTAAAGTTGACGTGATTGAGGCCGGTTTTGCGGCCAGCTCCAATGGTGACTTTGAGTGTGTCAAGGCGATTGCCGAGACTATCAAAGATGCCACCATTTGCTCATTGGCCCGCGCTAATGATCGTGACATCTCGCGTGCGGCGGAGGCTCTTAAACCCGCTAATCGGGGGCGCTTGCATTTGTTTTTGGCGACATCGGCTTTGCACATGGAGAAAAAGCTGCGCATGACGCCGGATCAGGTGTTTGAGCAAGCTAGGCTTTCCACTCGTTTTGCCCGTAATTTGATGGATGACATTGAGTTCAGCCCGGAAGACGGCTATCGCAGCGACCCTGATTTTTTGTGTCGTGTCCTGGAGGCGGTCATTGCCGAAGGTGCGACCACCATCAACGTACCTGATACCGTGGGTTATGCCATTCCCGAGTTGTACGGCAATTTCATCAAAACTCTGCGCGAGCGCATTCCCAACTCGGACAAAGCGATCTGGTCCGTGCATTGCCATAACGATCTGGGTATGGCGGTTGCCAACTCGCTGGCGGGCGTCAAGATAGGTGGTGCGCGTCAGGTGGAGTGCACCATCAACGGCTTGGGTGAGCGTGCGGGCAACTGCAGTCTTGAAGAAATTGTCATGGCGGTGAAAACTCGCAAAGACTATTTTGATCTGGACATGCGCATTGACACCACCCACATCCTGGCTGCTTCGCGCATGGTCAGTCAAATCACGGGTTTTGTGGTGCAACCCAACAAGGCGGTGGTCGGAGCCAATGCTTTTGCCCATGCTAGCGGTATTCACCAAGACGGCGTGCTCAAAGCCCGTGATACCTACGAGATCATGCGTGCGGAAGACGTGGGCTGGACAGCTAACAAGATCGTTCTGGGCAAGTTGAGTGGTCGCAATGCCTTCAAACAGCGTCTTCAAGAGCTTGGAGTGGCTTTGGATAGTGAGACTGAGGTCAACGCTGCATTTTCAAAATTCAAAGAGCTTGCGGATCGCAAGAGCGAGATCTTCGATGAGGATATTTTGGCGTTGGTCAGCGATGAAGCCATTACCAACGAGAAAGAGCAGTACGGTTTTGTTTCCCTGTCACAACACAGCGAGACGGGAGAGCGCCCGCACGCGAGCATCGTTTTTACGGTTGAGGGCAAGGAGGTTAAAGGTGAGTCCGATGGCAACGGTCCGGTTGATGCCTCGCTGAAGGCCATTGAGACGCACGTGAAAAGTGGAGCCGAGATGGTGCTGTATTCGGTCAACGCCATCAGCGGATCCACAGAAAGCCAGGGGGAAGTAACGGTCCGTTTGCAAAACAGTGGGCGTGTGGTCAATGGCGTTGGGGCTGATCCAGATATCGTCGTCGCGTCGGCCAAAGCGTACCTCAGTGCGTTGAACAAGCTGCAAAGCAAAGCTGATCGGGTTGCGGCGCAGGGCTAGTCACTCCGCCAAATCGTAAGTGGTTGTTTAAAAAAACCACGCAACTGATTGATTTTGCGTGGTTTTTTATGTATAAACAGACTGTACTTAGATCGTTTGGAGAAGAATTTATGACCATACGAAACTTTGATAAATTACTGAGTTGCCTGTATCGCCCTGTTTTGGGGGTATTTGCGGTCGTAATTTTCATGTCGTTTGGCATGACAGGCGCCAGTGCCGCCCAAAGTGGCCCTGAAGCCAAAAATTCGAAAAGCTCAACGGTCCATAAACGTAAAGCATCCAAAACAACCGTACAGGCTAAACGTAAATCCGTTAGGCCTGTCATGGCCTTGCGCGATAGGCCCTCATTTGGACAACTCGCAGGTCTCCATCACGTGTCTGACGCCCTGGACTTGAAGTCCAGCGTGGCTCTGGTCATTGACCAGGACACCCATGAAGTCTTGATTAGCAAAAATGAGCAAGCGGTTGTGCCCATTGCATCCCTCACCAAGTTGATGACCGGCTTGCTGATCAGTCAAGCCAATCTTCCGATGGATGAAATCATTGAGATCAGCCAGGCTGATGTGGACGTTGAAAAGGGTAGTTCATCTCGTTTGCGCGTGGGTACCCAATTGAGTCGCGGTGAAATGCTGCACCTTGCGCTTATGTCAAGTGAAAACCGGGCCGCCAGCGCCTTGGGTAGAACCTTCCCCGGTGGGTTGCCAGCATTTGTCTCACGGATGAATGACACAGCCCGTACGCTAGGCATGCAAGACACTCGCTATGTAGAGCCAACTGGCTTGTCCAGCAAAAACCAGTCAAGCGCACACGATCTTGCCTTGCTGGTCAGCGTGGCGTCTCAGGATCCTCTGCTACGGGAGTACTCGACCTCTCACGGTTATCAGGTCGCAGTGGGCAAGAAAGTGTTGCAGTACAACAATACAAACCGTTTAGTCAAGAATCCTATTTGGGATATTGGATTACAAAAGACGGGCTACATCTCTGAGGCGGGGCGTTGCCTGGTCATGCAAACCAAAGTGGCTGGAAGAAAACTGATCATGGTATTTCTGGACTCGGCAGGCAAATTCAGTCGACTGGGGGATGCTGAGCGCGTGCGGCACTGGGTAGAAACCATTCCCGTTAAATCGCCATTGACGTCACTTCCACCCGGCGAGAAGCTGGCGCTGAAATAAAACGGATGTCACTGCCGTCGTGAACGGCATTGAGATCAAGCTGGGGCCTGGTAGCCTAAAACCCTGGAAATTTCACGAGCGACCGCTTGAAGTTTGGGCAACCACTCTTCATTCAGGCGCCCGGTGGGCGCCGAGATGGATAAGCCAGCCACCAGCTTTTCTTGATCGTCATAAATCCCTGCGGCCATGCAGTGAACTCCAAGCTCCAACTCTTCGTTGTCTCTGGCGATGCCATATTGGCGTACTTTTGCCAATTCCCTCTCAAGAACAGGCAATTGCGTAATGCTGGTCTTGGTATGGCCGCTTAATCCCGTACGAGCTGCGTAGGCACGTACACGCTGTGGATCATCGGCAGCCAGAAACAGTTTGCCGACGGAAGTCAGATGAAGCGGTGCTCGTCCACCGATGGCCCGCACCACCTGCATGCCCGAGCGCTCACTGTACGCGCGTTCGATATAGACAATTTCATCGCCCTGGCGCATGCTCAGGTTGACGGGTTGCTGAATCAGTCGGTGCAATTCGCGCATGGGGGTCAACGCGGCATCACGCACATTAAGTCGGGCTTTGACCAGGTTGCCAAGTTCCAGCAAACGCATGCCCAGACGATAGGTTCCTGGCTGAGACCGATCGACAAAGCGACCCGTTGCCAGGTCATTCAGAATTCGATGCGTGGTGGATGGATGCAGGCCCGTTTTTTCGCTGATTTCCTTCAGTGAAATAGCTTCTTCTTTTGAGGCAAGTACATCTATCAGGGCGAACATGCGCTCAATGACCTGAACGGTGGGTTTGGCTACAGCATCGGGATCCAGTTTTTTCATGGAATTATTTTACCCTATGAAATATTTAAATCCTGGCAGAGGTCATCCAGCCGTCGTTCAACAATACTTCATGTGGCGAAAACCTGGCCTTGTAGTTCATTTTGGGGCTGTCTTCAATCCAATAGCCCAGGTAAACATAGTCCAGCCCAATCAGCTTGGCTTGCTCGATCTGCCACAGGACGCCGTAGGTGCCGAAGCTGGCGGTGGGGTCGGGTTCGTAAAAGGTGTAAACCGCTGAGAGGCCGTCGTCCAGAACGTCAAGAATGGAAACCATTTTGAGCGCACCCGGTGTGCCGTCTGCCATTGGTTCGCGGAATTCGACGAGCCGGGAGTTCACTCTGCTTTGAAGCAAAAACTGGTTGTATTGGTCGATGCTGTCTTGGTCCATGCCGCCGCCCGCGTGGCGGTCATTTTGGTAGCGCAGATAGAGCTGGTAGTGCTCCGGCACAAAACACAATTTGGTGACCCGCGCGATCAGGGTTTGATGCTGCTTGAGCGTTCGCCGCTGGCTGCGATCCGGCTTGAATTGGTTCACCACCACCCTGAGCGGCGTGCAGGCTTGGCAGCCGTCGCAATTGGGCCGGTAGGTGAACATGCCGCTCCGGCGAAACCCCTTGGCAACCAACTCTGAGTAAGTCGCGTTGTTGATCAAGTGGCTGGGGGTGGCGACCTGTGAGCGCGCTTGCCGGTCCGCCAGGTAACTGCACGGGTAGGGGGCCGTGGAGTAGAACTGCAAGCTCTGAAGGGGCAGGTCCTTGAGATGCGTCACGTAAGCTCCGTTGGTTCGGGGATGAGTTCACGCCAGTATAGGGGGTCAAAATTCCAAAGGGGCGCTGGTTTTTGTCGATCTTGCGCAATGCCTTTCACAAAATCAGACCGCGCCATTTCTTGCGCACCCAATGAGGCCAGATGCCGGGTGTTTTGCTGGCAGTCGATACGCGCAATGCCGTGGTGTCTGCAAAAGCCAACCAGGGCTGCGAGCGCAATTTTGGAGGCATCGGGCACCCTCGTGAACATGGATTCGCCAAACACGCTTTTGCCCAGTGCCACGCAGTAGAGCCCGCCCACCAATTCGCCGTTGACCCAGGTCTCTACGCTGTGCGCAAAGCCCGCTTGGTGCAGTGCCTGATAGGCCTGCACCATGGCGGGCACGATCCAGGTGCCGCCCTGGCCCTCGCGCGGGCTGCTGGCGCAGGCCTGTATCACTTGATTGAAGGCTGTGTCGATTTTGATTTCGCAGTGGGGTGATGCGCTGAAGGTTTGCAGGGTCTTCTTCAATGATCGGTGCAGTCGAAACTCAGCAACATCGAGCACCATGCGCGGATCAGGGCTCCACCACAGCACCGGTTGCCCTTCACTGAACCAGGGGAAGATGCCTTGCGCATAGGCTTTGCACAGCGTGGTGGTGTTGAGCAGGCCACCCGCAGCCAAAAGTCCGGGTGCTTGAGAAGTTGGCCCCCAAGCTTGCGCCAGAGGAGGGAAATTTTGACCAGCTTCAAGCCAAGGCAGAACGGGGGCACTCAATGTCATGGGTAGCACTTTAGCTTAGGCTTTAGCAGTTAGAATACCGGCAGTCGGGGCGTAGCGCAGCCTGGTAGCGCATCTGGTTTGGGACCAGAGGGTCGAAGGTTCGAATCCTTTCGCCCCGACCATCA
>JANPNG010000138.1:0-1886 GCA_031427355.1 Hylemonella sp. | reverse complement strand
TCTTCGGCGTACTCACCCTCGCTGCGGGCGTCGATGATGAGGTCAAAGCTGTCAAGTTGGCGCAGTGCGTCGGTAGCGGGTAGCAGGGTCAGGCTCATGGCAATAGTTTTTTAAGTTCGGGCCAGACGTTGTCCAGCATGATGGCCTGTGCGGGCTCGGCAGGGTGAATGCGGTCGGCCTGGAACAGCTCTTGCGCATGAGGCACATCGGCCACGCCTTTGAGCAGAAAGGGCACCAATGCCGTCTTGTGGGCTTTGGCGGTAGTGGCGTAGAGGGCTGCAAAGCGATTGGCATAGTCCTGCCCGTAATTTGGCGGCACTTGCATGCCCACCAGCAGCACCTTGGCGCCGCTTGCTTTGGCGGCCTCGGCCATCTGGCTCAAATTGCTTTGCGTTCCTTGCAGTGACATGCCCCGCAGCGCATCGTTGCCACCCAGCTCGATGATGACGTGCGTGGGGCGGTGCTTGTCCAGCAGCGCAGGCAGACGAGATGCGCCACCCGAGCTGGTGTCGCCGCTGATGCTGGCGTTGATGAGAGAGACGTTGGGTTTTTGAGCGGCCAAGCGCGCCTGTAGCAGGGCCACCCAGCCCGTGCCACGGGGCAGGCCATACTCGGCACTGAGCGAGTCGCCCAGCACCAGCAAAGTGGGTGCAGTGCGCGGCTTCGGGGGGGTGGTCGTCGCCCCGCCAATTTGCGCCCAACTCAGCAGCAAGCCGCTCGCGATAATGTGTCTTCGATCCAAAGAAAGTCCCATGTCTGATTCAATGATTACTGTGGCGCATGTGTTCAAGTCGGTGACCGACTCCACGGGCACTCTCGACATTTTGCGCGATATCGATTTCACCCTCAAAGCCAGGGAGACTGTGGCCATCATCGGTGCGTCGGGTTCGGGCAAAAGCACGCTGCTGTCCATCATCGCCGGGCTCGACACGCCCACGCGTGGCACGGTCACGCTGGCGGGGCAAGACCTGTTTGCCATCGACGAAGACGCGCGAGCCGCACTGCGCGCGCAAAAAGTGGGTTTTGTTTTCCAAAGCTTTCAGTTGCTGGGCAATCTGACCGCGCTGGAGAACGTCATGCTCCCGCTGGAGCTGGCGGGCCGCAAAGATGCACGACGCACTGCCACCGAGATGCTCGCCCGCGTGGGCCTGTCTGAGCGGCTGGGGCACTACCCCAAGGTGCTCAGTGGGGGTGAGCAGCAGCGCGTGGCGCTGGCACGGGCCTTTGTGGTTCAGCCCGCCGTGCTACTGGCCGACGAGCCCACCGGCAGCCTGGACTTTGCGACTGGTGAGAAAGTGATGGAACTCATGTTTGATTTGAACCGGGAGTGGGGGACAACGCTGGTGCTGGTCACGCATGACCCGGCTATTGCTTCACGTTGTGAGCGACGCATCACGATTGACGCTGGCCAAGCCAGCGGCTGAGTCAACACGCCAGCCCCGATAATCACCCCATGTCTGCTCCCAAAATCCTGTTCGGCTTTCATGCCGTGGGCGTGCGTATGAAAACCGCGCCCAAATCCATCATCGAAGTTTATTTTGAACCTACCCGGCGCGATGCGCGCATGCGGCAATTCCTGGAGCGCGCCCAAGAGGCCGGAGTTCGCCTGATCGAGGCCGATGGCCCCCGCTTGGCTAAGCTGTGCGGTGCTCATGGCCACCAAGGCGTGGCCGCGCGGGTGGAGCACATCCCCCAAATCCATTCGCTCGATGACCTGCTGGATTCGCTGAGCGAGCCGCCATTGCTCTTGGTGCTGGACGGCGTGACCGATCCGCACAACCTCGGGGCCTGCCTGCGGGTCGCCGACGGTGCGGGTGCGCACGCAGTGATTGCACCCAAGGATCACGCCGTGGGTGTCAACGCCACCGTGGCCAAGGTGGCCAGTG
>JANPNG010000137.1:0-12078 GCA_031427355.1 Hylemonella sp. | reverse complement strand
GCAAATCAAGGGGCGCGGTGGTGTGGTTAATGCCTAAAGCCCAAACTGCCATGGGCATGATTATAAAATTTGCCGCATGACCCCATTGGACGCCCTCTTCCACCTGCTGAATTTCACCGCGCCTGCGCTGGCGCTGGCCTTATTGCTGCCCTTATTGGCTCGAATTTTGGATCGATTTTCAGATAGAAAACGGGCTGCAAGCCTTAATTTACTGGCGCAAGCAGCTATTAATTTTGTAGCGGGTCTGGTGGTGCTGGCAGCAGGCCTGTGGTTTTTCGGTCGCGACGGCAAGATGACCACCTACGCCGCATTGGTGCTGGTGCTGGCCAGCACGCAGTGGGGGATGGGGCGCGGCTGGCGGCGTTGAGGGGGTATTGCTTCTTAAGCGGGGTAAGGCGTCACTGTTTTACATTACTCCGTGAAAGGCTCCATTGCACCAGGCCTGCGCAGCATTTTGTTCACTTCATCAAGGTGCAATTCTTCCTGAACAATCAACTCGCGGGCATATTCTTCAAGCAAAACAGAATTCCCTTCTGATATTTTCAGGAGGTCGTAGTAAGCAGCGAGGGCAGTTTTTTCGTGCTCAAGGCTTTCTCGAAGAATGTCCCCAATATCGTGTTTCTCGGTTTCAAGCAAGGCACCGATTTTTAAAGATGGGTGGCCACCCAGTAGGGTCACCAATTCACCCGCCTTGTGGGCGTGGACAAGACCTTCATCGGCATTGTCCTTAAGCCAGGAAACAATGGGAATGCGGTTGTAGCCGTAAACCATAAGCGAGTAATGCGTGTACTTCACCACCCCCGCCAATTCGAGCTCCATGATGCGGTTAAGCGCATCAATTGCGATCTGATTTTTAACGTCTTTCATTCCGTGCCCCTTATGGTAATTGCTGGGGTAATTGGGGTCAGATTCCAATTAATTCCACCAGGCTTCATTTTGCTGTTATTTCTTTGCATCCTCAACCGGCACGGCGTCCAGCGGCGATTCAAAGGCAATAAAGAGGACACAGGGAACCGCGCTGACGCAGACGGCCTTGTGTGGGAGCTTGGCGGGGCCGTAGGCATAAGTCCCTGATTTGAGAACCACCTTCTTCTGACCGTCGTAGCTGACATGAAGTTCGCCTGTGACTAGCACGACGCGTTCCGCCGATGTGTGCCAATGAAGCGGGACGGTCGATTTGGCGGGCACTTTGAAGAACACATCGACGTTGTTCTTTGACGGGTCGCCGTGCAGAACGGCGATGCCGCATCCTTTGGGCAGGAACGCCGGGCAGGGCCCCCACTTGAGTTGCGGATCACCTGCTCTATGCGTCACAGCCTGCTCTGGCCCAGGTGTTTGTGCTTGGGCGAACGAGCCGAGCAGGCTCCCCAAGAACAACAGGGAACAAAGCAATGCCCCCTGCAAAGTACGGCTTGTTAGAAGTGGGTGAGCGATCATGATCCAGTAGATTTTCGGCATGCTGGCACCCAACTTCTTGGCCACCTCCTGGACAGCTGCGGCCCGTTTGGTCGTGTCTTTGACGCTTTTAATGCCTTGGTCGGTGAAGTTGGCCAGTGTGATGTAGGTCGCCATTTTGTTATTCCTTCTGAAAGTGGAGCTTCAAACTTTGGAGAGACCCACAGCCGCGCCTGAAGCCCGGTGCGTTGCGCAGATTCGGGGCGCTTGACCCCTCAAAAATATAGACACCAGAGCCCGTAAATTCAAATCCCAGGGTGCTGATGCGGCGCACCACGTTCTCTCACGCTGGATTGATGTTCTGATTCATGCGAAAGAGGTTGTCCGGGTCGTACTTGCGCTTTACCTTGACGAGGCGGTCATAGTTTGCGCCGTAGGCGCTGCGCACGCGATCACCCTCCTCAGCGGTGAGGAAATTCACATAAACGCCGCCGCTGGCGAATGGGGCCGAGGCATTAAAGTAATCGCGCGCCCAGGCGATGCAGCGTTCGTCATCGGCTGGATCCTCCCAGCGGCCGTGGACGTTCATCACGAACTGGGCATCGCGGTGGGCGTAGGCAGTGGAGTCTGGTGCCGCCCGAGTGGTCGCGCCGCCAATGGCACCGAAAAATATTTCGCACTGGGGCGACGGCAGCTTCCCGACAAACTCGATGACGGCATCGAACAGCCGATCATCGAGCGACGAAAAATTGTGGGACTTCCAATAATTGCGCGCGCCGGGGGTCAGCAGCGGGTCGAAGGCCTGCTGCCAGGCCGTGTAGGGCTGGATGCCAACGTGCTCGCCTACGCAAGTACCGAACTTGCGTAGCGGAGCTATCAGCGGCTCGCCCAGCTTGGGATCACCCGCATAGAGCAGCGCGAGCGCTATGACCTCCTTGCCGTGGATTGATTCTGGCAGGAACGGCAGCGGCGGCGCCTGACGCAGGACTGTCCAGACAGAGAGTTCATCCGGCGCATTTGCGGCGAATGCGCGGTACTGCTGTAGCACTGACTTCGCTTCGGAAAAAGGATAGAAAATCAGGCCGCTCAGCACGTCGGGACCAACCGGGTGGAGCCGGTACTCGAAGCGAGTGGCAACACCAAAGTTGCCGCCGCCGCCCCGCAGAGCCCAGAAGAGCTCGGGGTGCTCCTGCGCGCTCGCGCGCACGACCTGTGCGTCCGCAGTCACCACCTCGGCGGACTCGAGGTTGTCAACCGTCATGCCGTACTTGCGGCTGAGCCAGCCAAAGCCGCCTCCAAGCGTCAGTCCTGCGATGCCGGTGGTGGAGTTGATACCAACCGGCGTGGCAAGGCCGTGCGCCTGGGTGGCGGCATCAAGGTCTGCGAGCGTGGCTCCGCCCTCAATGGTGACGCGCCGTGCGCCTGGCTCAACTCGCGCGGCCTTCATCTTCGAGAGGTCAATGACGATACCGTCGTCGCACATGGCATTGCCGGCGATGTTGTGACCCCCACCACGAATGGCAAGCAGCAGTTTGTTGTCCCTCGCAAAATTTACAGCGTGCACGACATCTGACGTGGTGGAGCAGCGAGCGATGAGCGCGGGATGCCGGTCGATCGTCGCGTTCCATATCTTTCGTGCGTTGTCGTAGTCATCGTCACCCGGAAGAAGAATTTCGCCCCTGAAGTCACTTCTCAACGCCTCGACCTTCGTGGGTTGCAATTGCGTCATGATTTACTCCCTTTGGTGTGAAAAAGTGACCGGGCAAGATCAGCCCAGCTTGGTCAAGATCGTGTTCATCTCGTCCTTGTTGAAGGCGCGCAGGGTTTGTCCGCGAATATTGCCCGCCATGCCAATGGCCAGTGAGAAGGCGCTGGCGGACAGGTCGTCGGGGGCCTCCACAACGGCGATCAGGTCGTAAGCCCCCATGGTCCAGTAGATCTGCGGCATGGTGGCCCCAAACTTTTTGGCCGCCTCCTGCACTGCTGCGGCCCGTTTGGTGGTGTCTTTGACGCTTTTAATGCCTTGATCGGTGAAGTTGGCCAGAGTGATGTAGGTTGCCATTTTCTTGTTCCTTTTGAAAGTAAGAGACTCAAACATAGTGGGGTTTAGCGCGGTGAGCATGAAGCTCAAGATCAATATAGACCGCCGCTGTTGCGAATACAAATGCAGATGAAAGTCGTATCCCGTTGCACGCACAAGCATAAAAAAAGGCGTACTATTTGCTGCAATGCAGCATTGAATTGATAGGAGACCTCGTGCCCCAAACCCCGAATCAGAAATCATGGCGTCAGTTGCTGGTGGATGCCCTGCAAGACAGCCGCATGGGCCGCCGCTTGGCAGCCTCGCGCTGGTGGCAACGCGTGCTGCCGGGCCTGAGTCCGTCACAGATAGCCGGTGTTGATGATCAAGTCAAGGCTCAAGTCCAGACGCAGGCAACAAATTTCACCGAATCCAGCTTCGCCTTTGGCGCAAAGGTCTATCCCTACCGGCTCTACGTCCCCACAGCACCAACGCCCCCAGACGCAGGCCAACCACTACAAGATCCACTACAACGCCCCCTGATCGTGCTGCTGCACGGCTGCAAGCAAGACGCACAGGACTTTGCCCAGGGCACGGCCATGAATGTGCTGGCTGAGCAACACGGCTGCATGGTGCTGTACCCCGAGCAACTCCCCAAAGCCAACCAGGCCCGTTGCTGGAACTGGTTTGAGCCCGAGCATCAGCAGCTCGACCAAGGTGAGCCGGGCATGATCGCCGCGCTCACGCGCCATGTGCTGAGCACCGACCACGCGGGCAACCAGGCCGACCCAGACCGGGTTTACATTGCCGGGCTGTCCGCCGGTGGGGCCATGGCGGCGGTGGTGGCGGGGCTCTACCCAGACCTGTTTGCCGCTGTGGGCGTGCACTCTGGCTTGCCTGCGGGGGCGGCGCAAGACATGCTGTCGGCCTTCACCGCTATGCGAACCGGGGCCAACAAGGGAAAAAGGCAGACCCCACTCGCGCTGCCCACGATTGTGTTTCACGGCAGCGCTGACACCACAGTGCACCCTGAGAACGGCGAACACATCACGGGTGCGGCACTGACCGCCTGGGAGGCCACAGGGATGTTGCTGGAGAGGCGTCAAGAGCAGGCCGACGCCCCGACGCACTCTACGAATCAGCGCACCGAGCGCAGGGTTTACCGCAGCGCCGAAGGCTTGTCTTATGTCGAGCACTGGCGCGTTCTTGATGGGCCGCACGCCTGGTCGGGCGGTGACGCGGCAGGCTCCTTCACCGCGCCTGAGGGTCCTTCGGCTTCAGAGGCCATGCTGGCCTTCTTTCTTCAGCATAAAAAGCGGCCAAAGCCCACTGAAACTTAACGTGAGTTGCTCCTAAAAAAGGAGCGTCTTACGCTGGCTTAGAGGCGCTCAAAAATCGCCGCAATGCCCTGCCCGCCGCCAATGCACATCGTCACCAGTGCGTAGCGGCCCTGGATGCGTTGCAGCTCGTACAAGGCCTTGACGGTGATCAATGCGCCGGTGGCACCGATGGGGTGGCCCAGCGAGATGCCCGAGCCATTGGGGTTGACCTTGGCCGGGTCCAGCCCCAGGTCGCGCGTGACGGCGCAGGCCTGCGCGGCAAAGGCCTCGTTGGCTTCGATCACGTCCAAGTCTTTGACGCTTAGGCCTGCTTTTTTGAGCGCCAGTTGCGTGGCAGGCACGGGGCCGATGCCCATGTACTTGGGGTCAACGCCCGCATGGGCGTAGGCCACCAGACGTGCCAGCGGCGTCAGACCGCGCGCCTTGGCGGTCGCCGCTTCCATCAGCACCACGGCAGCAGCAGCGTCGTTGATGCCCGAGGCGTTGCCGGCGGTGACCGTGCCGTTCTCTTTGGCAAACACGGGCTTGAGCTTGGCCATGTCGGCCAGCGTGCAATTGGCGCGGAAATGTTCATCAAGCTCATACGCCACCTCGCCCTTTTTGCTTTTCAGCATCACCGGCATGATTTGGGATTTGAAGTAACCGGCCTCGGTGGCACGCTGGGCGCGGTTATGGCTTTCTACGGCAATGGCGTCCTGCTCGTCGCGGGTAATGCCCCACTTGGCGGCGATGTTCTCGGCCGTCACGCCCATATGGATGTTCTGGAAAGGGTCATGCAGCGCACCGACCACCATATCGACCATCTTGGTGTCACCCATGCGGGCGCCCCAGCGAGCCGTGAGGCTGGCGTAGGGGCCGCGGCTCATGTTTTCGGCGCCGCCGCCAATGGCGATGTCGGTGTCGCCCAGCAAGATGCTTTGGCTGGCATTGATGATGGCCTGCAGGCCCGAACCGCACAGGCGGTTCACATTAAAGGCGGGCGTGCTCTCGGCGCAGCCGCCGTTGATGGCCGCCACACGGCTCAGGTACATGTCTTTGGGCTCGGTGTTGACCACATGGCCAAACACCACATGGCCCACGTCCTTGCCGTCCACGCCGGCGCGGGCCAGCGACTCGCGCACCACCTGAGCAGCCAGGTCAGTGGGGGCGATGTCCTTCAGGCTGCCGCCATAGGTACCAATGGCGGTGCGCACACCGCTGACAACAACAACTTCACGGGTCATAAGGATCTCCTGGGTTTGAAAGGGGTAGGCCTGAGTCTAAGTGTGGCCCGGTTTGGCTACGCGAGGCTTACTTTACCGGTGCCTCAGAGCGGCGACACTAGGGACTTGTTATTTTGCAATTTTGAACTCAACCGTTGTGAGGTGTCATGGTCGAGAGCGTACAAAAATGGCTGGAGCGAAACCGCCCGCCGCACGTCAAAATCACTTACGACGTGGAAACTGGCAGGGCGATCGAACAACGGGAGCTGCCCTTTATGGTTGCCGTGTTGGCCGACCTGTCGGGCGACCGCTCGGATGCCCTGCCCTTGCCCGACTACCAACAGCGAACGTTTGTGGACATTGACCGCGACAATTTCAACGACGTGATGGCGGCGGCGCGTGCTACGGTGAGCTTGAGTGCGATCCAGCGCACCTTGCCCAAGGTAACGCCTGACGATGCCGACACCTTGGGCGGCATGCTTCATATCGCCTCGCTGGATGACTTCAGCCCCTTGGCCATCGTGCAGGCTGTGCCCGCGCTCAATCTTTTGCTGCAGCAGCGCCGCCAACAAGACCAGAGTGGGCTGCCCACCAGCGACATTGATGCCGCGCTGAGCACTCAGTTGCGGGCCATCTTGCATGCGCCCAACTTTCAAGCGCTGGAGGCGACCTGGCGCGGTTTGCAGGGCTTGGTGTTCAACACGCAAAGCAACGCCTTGTTACGGCTGAGAGTTCTCAACGTCAGTCTCGAAGAGCTTCGTCATGACTTGGAAAAAGCGGTGGCTTTTGACCAAAGCCACTTGTTCAAGCTGATTTACGAGGCCGAGTTTGGCACTTACGGGGGAGTGCCTTACAGCGTTGTGGTGGGTGACTTTGAGGTGAGCGGCAGCGCGCAAGATATGGCGTTTATGCAGCAGATGGCCGAGCTGGCTGCGGTGGCACATGCGCCTTTCATCGCCGCAGCGTCGCCGTCACTGTTTGGGCTGGAGAGCTTTCTCGACCTCTCGAAACCACGCGATTTGCGCAAGATTTTTGAGGGCAGCGACTTGGTCGCCTGGAGTGAGTTTCGCGACAGTGAAGCTTCGCGCTACGTGTCTCTGGTTTTGCCGCATGTTCTGTTGCGCCTGCCCTATGGCAAGATAGGCTACCCGGTTGATGGGCTGAGCTTTGAGGAGCTGGCGCTTGACGTTGCCACTGCGCCCGAGTCGGGCGATTTGTTGTGGGGCAATGCGGTCTATGCGCTGGCGCAGCGGATCACGAATTCGTTCTCTCACTACCAATGGCCTGCAGCGATTCGTGGCCTGGAAGGCGGAGGGCTCGTAGAGAACTTGCCGATCTACCGCTACCGCAGCGAAATCGGCGCGCCGGTGCTGCTTTGTCCGACCGAGACACCGATCACCGATCGACGGCAGAGCGAGTTGAGCGCGCTCGGTTTTATCCCCCTGTGTCACTGCAAAGAGACCGGGAAAGCCGCCTTCATGAGCGTATCGAGCAGCCACCGCCCCAGACGCTACGTGTCAGAGGACGAGAGCGCCAATGCCATGATGGCCGCACGCCTGCCCTACCTGCTGGCCGCCTCCCGCTTTGCGCACTACATCAAGGTCATCATGCGCAGCAAGATGGGCAGCTTCATGACACGAGGCAATGTCGAGGCCTATCTCAACGAGTGGATATCCAACTACGTCCTGCTCGACGACAACGCCCCGCCAGACGCCAAAGCCAGTTATCCCTTGAGCCAAGCGAAAGTCGTTGTGACAGACACGCCTGGCGCACCCGGCTCGTATGATGCGGTCGTTTTCTTGCGCCCGCATTTCCAGCTTGAAGAACTCACGACTTCGATTCGGTTGGTGATCGGACTTCCCGGCTGAGATCACTGACGCTAACCCGATTCATACAGAAACAAAGGAGAACCCATGGACCTGATCCTGCTACAACCCGGCGATCCCTCGCTCTTTCCAACCGCCAGCAATGATTGGGCAACAGGCGGTAGCCTGATCTCACTGGGCAAGGACTGGGAGTCCGAGTTCAAAAACGGCTACACCAACCAGCCCATTGGCCAGTGCATTGAGCTGGTCTCCGTGCATCAAGGTATGAAACAACAGGTGACGACCGATGTGAGCAATTCGGCCCGCACATCAGGGCGCCCCGTGATCACCGAGTTCACCTGCGTCAAGTACGTGGACAAGACCTCCGTCAAGATGTATGACTCATGCTTGCGGGCTAAAACCCTGGGTGGAAAAGACTCGCCGTCCTACATCTACATCATGCGCAACTCGGGGGATCAGGTCGGCAATATCCTGACCTTCATGTTGCGTGATGCGCTGATCAGCGAGATCCAATTTCAGTCGCACCCTGACGATATGCCGACCGAGCAGTTCAAGCTCAACTTCACCGAGATCTTGTGGAAATACGCCGTGCAAACGCCGGACATGAAGGTCTTGGGCAACGTGAATGCTGGGTGGAGTCTGATGCATAACCGAGCTATCACGGAGTTCACGTCCTGACAGGCCTTGAATTTTGCGTCTCAAATCACTGATGGTGAAAAGTCATCCACCCGGTCCGTGATGACGCCGTCAGTGCCCAAGTCGAACAGGTGCTGAGCCTCACCTTCATTGTTGACGGTGTAGCTCAGGCAACGCAGGCCTGCGCTTTGGGCCTGAGTGACGCTGGACGCATCCCACAGGGTGTGTTTACACACTACGGCGACGCAGCCCAGGGCGAGGGCGGTTTCTAGCCAGCCTGTCCACAGGGTGTCGAGCAGCAGGCCCAAGGGTAAGTGGATGGGTAGGTCGGGTGCAGCATCGCGCGCACCCTCCAGTGCAGCCACATCAAACGAGGTGAGCAGGGGCGGCACGGCGGCGTCTTTCCACAGGCGGGCGGCGTGACGGGCGACCACGTTACCGGTGTGGCGCTCGGTGCCGGGTGTGGGTTTGATCTCGATGTTGAGGTGGTAGTCGTTGTGCAGGCAGAACTGCGCAACAGCGTCCAGCGTGGGTAAAGGTTCGCCCGCGAAAGGGGCCGAGTGCCATGAGCCTGCATCTAGCGTGCGCAGGCTGGCCCAGGGGTGCTCGCCCGCCACTTCGCTGGCCTGTGGGCCGAGGAGGGCGGTGGCGTTGGTGGTGCGGGTCAGGGTGCTGTCGTGCAGCAGAAAGGGCACGCCGTCGCTGGAGAGTTTGACGTCGCACTCGAACATGCGGTAGCCGTAGCCCGCGCCGATGCGGAAAGCCGCCAGGGTGTTCTCAGGGGCGAGCTTGCCCGCGCCACGGTGGGCGATCCAACGCGGGTAGGGCCAGTTTGTTGAGGTGACAGGCGGGTTCATAAGCGCTTACCCGTGGCCGCGTCAAACCAGTGAAGCCGGTCGGCTCTGGCGGTGATGTGCAGGTTGGATCCGATGGCGGGAGCTATGCCTTGCTCTTCTTCGGTGCGCACAATGATTTGCTCGCCGTCCAGGCGGGTGTAGAGCAGGCGCTCGGCACCTAGCATCTCTACCGCCTCGACTTGCACCGTCCAGCCCGCCGCTGTGGGTTGAGCGCTGATTTGCAGGTGCTCGGGCCGCATGCCCAGGATGGCACCGACCCGACCGTGCGGCGCGCGGCGCAACAGGTTCATGGGCGGTGAGCCGATGAAGCTGGCGACAAAGGTGGAGGCGGGCCGGTGGTACACCTCTTCGGGTGTGCCGAACTGCTCCATCACGCCTGCGTTCATCACGATCATGCGTTGCGCCAACGTCATGGCCTCGACCTGGTCGTGCGTGACGAAGAGCGAGGTGATGCCTAGCTCGCGGTGCAGTTTCTGGATTTCCAGCCGGGTCTGGGCGCGCAGCTTGGCGTCCAGGTTGGAGAGCGGCTCGTCAAACAAAAAGACCTGTGGTTGGCGCACGATGGCGCGCCCCATGGCCACGCGCTGACGCTGGCCACCGGAGAGTTCACGCGGTTTGCGTTGCAGATAAGGGACGAGCTCCAGAATCGCAGCCGCCTTGTCTACCCGCGCCTTGATTTCGTCTTTAGGCACTTTGGCAATCTTCAGGCCGTAGGCCATGTTATCGAAGACGCTCATGTGCGGGTAGAGCGCGTAGTTTTGGAACACCATGGCGATGTCGCGCTCAGCGGGCTCCAACTGGTTGACGATGCGTGGGCCGATGGAGATGTCACCCGAGGTGATTTCCTCTAGCCCAGCCACCATGCGCAGCAGAGTGGATTTGCCACAACCCGAGGGGCCGACGATGACGATGAATTCGCCGTCGGCTATTGAAACGCTGACACCGTGGATGACGGGGTTGGCACTCTTGCCGTGGCCGTAGCGTTTGAAGACCTTGTTTAAAGTGATTGAGGCCATAAATTATTGAGTGCTCTGAAATTCTTGACACCGATGGGTTTTTGTACGCTCCGGCACTCGGGGTGAACAGCTCCGCGGCTGTCCCCCGGCCTTTGGCCTCCTCCTTGATGCCGCTGCGCTATTCACCCCAAGCGCCGGGGCAGCGAGCGTGGTCCTTGTGCGGTGGTTGAATACCCGCGAGGAGCAAGCCAGACGTAGAAAGAACGCGAAGAGCTTCATTTTTCAGTGTCCACCAAGCCTTTGACGAACCATTTCTGCATCAGCACCACCACGGCAGCAGGCGGCAGCATGGCCAGGATGGCGGTGGCCATGACGACGTTCCACTGCATGTCCGAGTCGCCCCCGGAAATCATGCGCTTGATGCCGATGACCACCGGGTACATGTTCTCGTTGGTGGTGACCAGCAAGGGCCAGAGGTACTGGTTCCAGCCGTAGATGAACTGGATCACAAACAGCGCGGCGATGGAGGTGCGTGAGAGCGGCAGCAGCACGTCTTTGAAAAACCGCAGCGGGCCTGCACCATCCATGCGTGCCGCTTCCACCAGCTCTTCCGGCACGGTGAGGAAAAATTGCCGGAACAAAAACGTGGCCGTGGCCGAGGCAATCAAGGGGATGGTCAGACCCGCATAGCTGTTGAGCATGCCCAGATCGGACACCACTTTGTAGGTGGGGCCAATGCGCACCTCTACCGGCAGCATCAGGGTGATGAAGATGGACCAGAAGAAGAACATGCGAAAGCGGAAGCGGAAATAAACGATGGCAAACGCCGACAGCATGGAGATGGAAATCTTGCCGATGGCGATGATCAAGGCCGACACCAGGCTGACTATCATCATCTGTCCGACCGGGGTTTTGGAGCCCGACCCTCCACCGGTGCCATTCCAGGCGGCGGTGTAGTTCTCGACCAAGTGTGAGCCCGGCAGCAGCGGCATGGGGCTTTGCACAATGGCCTGAGATGTTTGTGTGGAGGCGACAAACGTCAGGTAGAGCGGAAACGCCACGGCCAGCACGCCCAGGATCAACACGGCGTGGGCGAGTGCGTCCAACCAGGGGCGGCGATCAACCATGGTGAACCACGCGAAAGTGCTTCATGTCAATAATTCACTTTCTTCTCGACAAAGCGGAACTGCACCACCGTCAGCGCCACCACGATCACCATCAGCACCACCGATTGCGCGGCCGAGCCGCCCAGATCCATGGCCTTGAACCCGTCGTAATACACCTTGTAAACCAGGATGGCGGTGTCTTTGCCCGGCCCGCCTTGGGTGGCCGCGTCGATGATGGCAAAGGTGTCAAAGAAGGCATAGACGATGTTAATGACGAGCAGGAAAAAAGTGGTGGGCGAGAGCAGGGGGAAAACAATCGTCCAAAAGCGTCGCCACGGGCGCGCACCGTCGATGGCGGCGGCTTCGATCAGTGACTTGGGGATGGACTGCAAACCGGCCAGAAAAAACAGGAAGTTGTAGGAAATCTGCTTCCACACCGCCGCCATCACCACCAGGGTCATGGCATGGGTGCTGTTGAGCAGATGGTTCCAGTCCACACCCATGGCGTTCAGGGCGTAGGACACCACGCCCACGCTGGGGGCGAACATGAACAGCCACAGCACACCGGCCACGGCGGGCGCGACGGCGTAGGGCCAGATCAGCAGGGTTTTGTAGATGAGCGCACCTTTGACAATGCGGTCGGCAAACACGGCCAACAGCAGCGACAGGCTGATGCCCATCACCGCCACGGCAGTGGAAAAAATGGCCGTGGTGTAGAACGAGGCGAGGTAGGTGTCGTC
>JANPNG010000136.1:0-2022 GCA_031427355.1 Hylemonella sp. | reverse complement strand
CATGCTGTTTTTGTACTCAGCCGGGAACATCTTGCCGGTGTAGAACTTCACGCCCAGCGGTGCAATGTGTGCGCCTAAGTTGAGCACGGGTGGTGTGAACTCGCTGCATGAGCGGCCCTGTCCATAGACCGGGTCCAGCGTGTCGCCCTGGTGGCAGAAGGGAAAGCCGAAGTGCTCACCCTTTTTCGAGACCACGTTGAGTTCGTCATTGGGCAGATCGTTACCCAGCCAGTCACGGGCATGCTCGGTGAACCACAGCTTTTTGGTCACGGGGTGAAAGGCCATGCCCACGCTGTTGCGCACGCCCTGTGCGTAGTTTTCCATCACGCCGGTCTTGGGGTCCACACGAAGAATTGACGCTTCGTTGTAGGTCGGCATGGTGATGTTTTGCGGTGAGCCGATGTTGAAGTACAGCTTGCCGTCCGGGCCCATGACCATGTACTTCCAGAAGTGACCCGCGGCGTTGTTCGGGTCGAGGTTGTCGATCACGACTTTGCCTTCGCCGGGGTTGTCCAAATTGGCTTCAATGTCGTCAAAGCGGGTGATGCGGTTGCGCTCGGCCACGTACAGCGTGCCTTTGTCAAACACCAAACCGTTCGGGACTTTTTTGCCCTTCAGAATGGTTTTGACTTCGCGCTTGCCGTCTTTGTCGATGATGGCGTACACGTTGGACAGGTTGCGGTTGCTGGCGAACACGGTGCCCTTGTCGCCCAGCACCAGCGAGCGGGCCTCAGGCGCGCCTTCGGCCCAGACTTCGACCTTGAAACCTGCGGGGGCTTTGAGCTTGCTCACGGGCAGATCGGCCACAGCGCGACCGGTCATGTGCGGGGGGAAGGGGTGCAGTGCCGATTGGACTTGCTCTGCCGCCATGCCTTGCTTCCATGAAGGAGGCGCGGCTGGGGCGGGAGCTTGTTGAGCGAATGCGGTGCTGGCGAGGCTGGCCAGGACTGCGGTGCTCAGAAGAGTTTGAATACGCATGTTGTCTGTCTCCGTTGTATGTTGATCGCTTGTCGCACAGCTGATGCGGCGACGCAGCGGACTCATTCTATGGGTGAGACTTCATCCATGTCATTAGGGTTTCGACGGATGGAGGCAGCGGAAATGAATCACTTTGTAGCAAAATGAACCCTCTATGACCGACGATTCCTCACACCCTCCCCGCCCCCAATTTCGCCGTGTTGCCAAGCCCGCCGGGGCCGCGCCACGCCCCTCAAGACCTAGTACAAACTCTGAGTCCGGCACCATGCGCCTGAACAAGCGCATGGCCGAACTCGGCCTAGCCTCGCGCCGCGAGTCGGACGAGTGGATTGCCAAGGGTTGGGTCAAGGTCAACGGCGAGGTCGCCACCATGGGCATGCAGGTCGGCCCCGACGTCAAAATTGAAATCACCAAACAGGCCCAGGGGCAGCAGGCGAATCAGGTCACCATTCTGTTGAACAAGCCCATCGGCATCGTGAGCGGCCAGGCCGAGGACGGCCACTTGCCCGCCATCACCCTGGTGCAGCCGCAAAACCGCTGGGTCGATGACAACGCCCGCTTCTTCTTTCACCCCAAGCAGCTGCAAAGCCTGGTGCCTGCCGGACGGCTGGACATTGACTCCACCGGACTGCTGGTCTTGACGCAAGACGGCCGCGTGGCGCGCCAGTTGATCGGCGAAGACTCGGTGATGGAAAAAGAATACCTAGTGCGCGTCAACTACACCGGCCTGAATCAGGTGGACGCGCAGCCCAGTCAACTGGTGCGGCTGGATGACGACGACCCCATCAGCACCAATGTGCAAGCCGTCTTCCCGCGCGCCATGCTGGCCAAGTTGCGCCACGGCCTGAGCCTGGACGGCCAAGCGCTCAAGCTCGCCAAGGTGGAATGGCAAAACCCAGAGCAACTGCGCTTTGTGCTGACCGAAGGCAAAAAACGCCAAATTCGCCGCATGTGCGAGCTGGTGGGCTTGAAGGTCGTCGGCCTCAAACGTGTGCGCATCGGCCAGGTGATGCTGGGAAATTTGCCGGTGGGGCAGTGGCGCTA
>JANPNG010000135.1:0-2609 GCA_031427355.1 Hylemonella sp. | reverse complement strand
AACCTACTGCTGTGGCGGGGCGCTTCATTCATCGGAACGGCGGTCAGCGTGGTGGCGGTGCTGGTCGGGTTGAACCTGAACCAGCAGTTGCAAACCTTGCCCCGTGTGTCATATGTGGCCGTGCTGGCCGACGACCAATCGGCCGCATCCATGCTGGTGACCTTTGACCCGCTACAGCGCAAGCTCACGCTGCAACGCGTCGGCGGCTACCAGGAAGCCAGCGACAAGTCGCTACAGCTGTGGGCATTGCCACCCGGTAAAGGCCCGCAATCACTGGGTGTGTTGAGCCCTGAAAAACTGCTGCGTCTGACCGTGGCCGAAGCGCAGGTGAACGCGGTGCCCACCCTGGCCATCAGCCTGGAGCCCAAAGGCGGCGTGCCCAGCGAACGCGGCCCAACCGGGCCGGTGCTGTTCAAGGGCGCGCTGATTCAGAAGTCACTCTGACCACGATCACCACGGTTCAAACCATTGCCTACCTCCTGCAACGCGTGCGGCACACGATTGATCGGGAACGCCGCTTCACGGACGATGCGGCCCACGAGCTGCGCACGCCATTGACGGCAGTCAAAACTCATCTGCAAGTGATGCGGATGGGCCGCGACCGCAACGCCTCAGACCCATCCTGGGACAGCTCACTTGCTCAAGCTGGAGAAGGCGTGTTACGAATGCAGCGCACGCTGGAGCAACTGCTGCTACTGGCGCGACTGGACGGTGGCGTTGAAACCTCCATCAGTGAGGGGACGGACGTGGTCTGTGCGGCAAGGCAGGCAGTCCTAGAAGCGGAGGCTGGACAGGGCAGTCCCGGTCGGGTGCGTGTCGTTGGCGCGGAAGACTCGCAATTCGTGGCTGTGCCAGACGTCTTGGTCGTGTCCGCGCTACGCAATCTGCTCGACAACGCGCTACGGCACACCCCGTCAGACACCTCCGTTGTGCTAGAGATCGCACGGGTTGGCGTCGATCAGATCAGGTTGACGGTACTCGATAGCGGCCCGGGTTTGACCGACGCTGAATGTGAGCAGGCCACGGAACGCTTTTGGCGCCGCACCAAGACACCCGAGGGCAGTGGTCTAGGACTCTCGATCGTCAAAGCCATCGCGGCGCGCTATGGTGGCGATTTACAACTGAGCCGCCCCAGCCGGGGTGGCCTCAGCGCCTCCTTGATCTTGCCCCTGCAACCTGCGGGCCCGATGGCCATCAGCGTCGCCGCTGCTGATGCATCAAACGACTGACCCAAGTGAAGAAGCATTGCGCTTCGCCTCGACTCGCATCGGCTATCGAAAAATCCTGAAATTTAGATGCGCGGTATGGAACCAAATGTCGCAGCCATTCCTCCTATACCCGTCACTCAGACAAACAACTAACTCAAAGGGTTTTCGATGAATCAAGCACTCAATGACTCACGCCGTGATTTTTTGAAAGTGGCGGCTGCCTTACCCGCCGCCGCAGCAGCACCCTGGGCGCTCGCGCAAGGCCCTGTTGCGATGCCATCGCCTGCCAAGCTCACCTCAGCAGGGCCAGACATTGACCCTGTTGACCGCATTTTCATCACCAACGAAGACTCCAACACCATCAGTGTGATCAACCCGATGAGCAATACGGTTGACACCACGGTCAACCTGACCAGTTTCGACGAAGACGCGCGTCCGCCATTTCGCTTTGTCACCGGCGGCGTCATGCCCACCCATGCGGCCATGATCCACAAGCCGCTGTACCACGGCTGCATTGACGCGCATGGCGCGGTGCCCAATCCCGACGGCACGCTGCTGGCCACCTCCGGTCGCGGCAGCAGCAACATCTATCTGATTGATGCGGTGAACCGCCGTGTGCTGGGCAATGTGGCCAATCCGCAGGCTGGGGCAAACACCAATCCGGAGCGGCTGTCCAGCGGCATTTTGCTGGGCCGCGAGCCGCACGAGCCGACCTTTACCCGCAACGGCAAGGAGCTGTGGGTCACTTTGCGGGGCGAAGACCGTATTGCCATTCTTGATGTGGACCAGGCGACACGCCAATTGACCGGGCAGGGCGCCGCACCGTCGCAGGCCATCCGCGCTTATGTGCCGACGCTCAACGGCCCGGCGCAGGTGTGGTTTTCAAAAGACGGCATGCTGGCCTTCGTCATTAGCCAGAAAGTCGCTCAGCTCGAAATTTTGCAGGTCAACCCCGATGCCAAAGGCCATTCGCGGCCCAGGCGCCTGCGCCTGGTGGACCTGAGTGCGCAAGACAAGCCCGCGTTCACCCCGTTCCAGAAACTCTCGCCCGATGGCAGCCAGATGTGGCTGTCGCACAAGCTGGCAGACGCGGTGTCGATTGTTTCAGTGAAAGACCCCGGCAGCGTGCTGGCGACACTTCCACTGGGTGAGATGGCCAGGCCAAACCATCTGGAGTTCGTTGACAACGCCCAAGGTCAGGTGACCTACATGAGTCTGGCGCGGGTAGATGACGGCGGCCCGAATGGCGCCGCGTCGAGCCGCCTGGCCATCATTGACCGCTCGGTGCCGCTGGCGCAGCAAAAGGTGGTGGGCATGGTCTACACCGGTGGCCGCGAGGCGCATGGTTTGTGGACCAACCCGGCCAACAACCTGCTCTATGTGGCGCACGAACAGGACGAA
>JANPNG010000134.1:0-2652 GCA_031427355.1 Hylemonella sp. | reverse complement strand
TGCGTGGCTTGGCTGTGAATCACGCCGCCGCCTGCGTCGGTGTCGAGTTCTTCTGGTCGGCGGGGGCGGTACAGGAAGTCGGTGTAGTTCAGGGCGGTGATCATCTTCACAGCCCCGAACTCACCGCTGTCAATCAGCGCGCGGGTGCGCAAGATCGGCGTGTTGAAGCTGTGGCTGTGCCCGACCAGTAGCTGAACTCCAGCGGCCTGGGTCGCCTCGATCATGGCGTTGCATTCCGCCAGCGTCAGCGCCATCGGTTTTTCAACCAGCACGTGCTTGCCGTGGGCGGCTGCCAGTTGGACGTGTTCGGCATGGAACTGGTGCGGGGAGGCCACATACACCACCTCAACGCGCAGGTCGGCGCACAGGGCCTCGATCTGCGCGTGGGCGGGCGTGCCGAAATCGCGCTCAAATTGCGCGCGGGCCTGCGGCAGGGGGTCAGCCGCGGCCACCAGTTGCACGCGGGCATCGTTCAGAAACGTGGGCAGCATGAGCGTGAACGCGCGTCCCAAGCCCACCACGCCGATGCGCAGGACTCTTGTGGTGGTGCTCATAAGTCGAGGACCAGTTCGCCTGCGCGCACGCGCGACACGCACACCATGATCTGGTGGGCCTTCTCGTCCTCACCCAGCACCATGTCGCGGTGCTCCACATCGCCGGACAGCAGGGGGGTTCGGCAAGAGCCACAAGTGCCACTTTCGCAGGAGCTGGGCACACGGTGGCCACTCGCCCGCAGCGCTTGCAGAATGCTTTGCTCCGCCGTCACGGGTACACACACGCCGCTCTTGGCCAGACGTACCGTGAAGGCCGTGTTGGCCGCATAAGCACTGGCGTCCACGCCGAAGCTCTCAAAGTGAATGCTGCCAAAGGGCCAGTGCCCCGACATATCGGCCACCGCCTCCATCAGGCCGCGTGGACCGCAGCAATACACCTGTGCATCGCCCGGCGTTTCAAACACCGGCCACAAGTCCAGCGCCTGCGCGGGGTCGCCGTGGTCGTGATGCACTTGCACCTGATCGGCAAATTCAGGCCCGCTCAAGTCGCCCAGAAAGGCTGTATTCAAAGCATCGCGGGTGCAGTAAATCAGTTTGAATTGCGCCTGCTCTTGCGCTTCGCTTCGTGCTTTCAAGTGCCGCATCATGGAGAGGATGGGCGTGATGCCAATGCCCCCGGCGATGAACAGAAATTTGTTGGAACGCGGGTGCAATTCGAAGTTGTTACGCGGCGCGCTGACAGACAGCAGCGCACCCTCATGCACCTCATCAATCATGCTGATGGAGCCGCCACGCCCCCGGGCATCGCGTTTGACGGCGATTTGGTAGGCCACACGGTGGGCCGGGTCTGAGCACAAGGAATAGTTGCGCCGCATGCCGCTGGGCAGCGCCACGGTGAGGTGGGCTCCGGCTGTGAAGGCGGGTAGCGCCAGCCCATCGGGATAGCGTAATTCAAAACACCAAATGTCTTGGGCAACGGCGGTTTTACTGACCACGCGCAAGGTCATGAAAGGCGACTCCTCGGTGGCTGTGGACAGTTTTGTTGCGGTGTTCACGGGCAGTTCCTTGGCCTGGTTGGGAGTAAAAAACTTGACAAAGCAGTTGAATGATAATAATCTTAGTCCACTAAGAATAAATTTGCAAGCCATTTGATCTGTTCAAACCGAGAAAAAGGAAGCCCCGCATGTTGACCCCTGAAGAAAATGATCTCTTGTGCCGAGTTGAGGGCCAGGCCCCCATGGGCCAACTGATGCGCCGCCACTGGACACCGGTGTGCCTGATTGAGGAAGTCAGTGAGCCGGATGGCACCCCCATCAAGGCGCAGATGTTTGGCGAGGACCTGGTGGTGTTTCGCGACACCGAGGGCCGTGTCGGCGTGATGGATGAATACTGCCCGCACCGGCGCGCTTCGCTGGTGTTTGGGCGTAACGAAAACTGTGGGCTGCGTTGCCTCTACCACGGCTGGAAGATGGACGTGCAAGGCAATGTGCTGGAGATGGTGTCGGAACCCGCTGCCAGCGGCATGGTGCAAAAGGTCAAACACCTGGCTTACCCGACCCAGGAGTGGGGTGGTTTTGTCTGGGCCTACATGGGGCCGAGCGAGACCCAGCCCGAGTTTGTGCCACCCGCCTGGGCCCCCACCGCCGACACCCGCGTGACGATTGCCAAAGCCATCATTCCGTGCAACTGGGCGCAGATTCTGGAAGGTGCCATTGACTCGGCGCATAGTTCCAGCCTGCATTCCTCCGACATGGTGCCCGCGCGTGTTGACAGTGCCAAGGCCACGGATTCGATGTGGCTGCGACCCTCCACCGACAAGGCCCCGCGCATGCAAATCGAGCGCGCGGCCTACGGCTTTCGCTATGCCGCGATTCGACGCCCGATCCACAACGCTGCGGTGAACGACTATGTGCGCTCCACCGTGTTTGTCGCGCCCGCCACGGCACTGATCCCGCCCAACAACCGGTACAACGTGGCCAACATCAATGTGCCCATGGACGACACCCACACGGCCTTCTATTTCATCGCCTGGGGCCACCCCTCGCAAACGCCAGAGACCGCCACTTGGCGCAAGTTTTTGGGGCAAGAGCTGGACATTGACCTGGACCCGCAATACCGACCGCTGCGCACCCGGGACAACCATTTCTGGCAAGACCGC
>JANPNG010000133.1:0-4467 GCA_031427355.1 Hylemonella sp. | reverse complement strand
CCTCGCTCAAGCTGAGCTCGCCCAGGCTGTAGGCTTTCACCGCCAGTTGAGCCACATCGCCCATGGCCTGCTGCACAGCGTCAAGGCGCTGCGATACCGTGGCATTGTGCTTGGCTTGCAAAACCACAGCCTGTGCATCCGCAGTCACACGCTGTCGCGTCAGCAGCAAGCGCTGCTCGGCTGAATCCAGCAGCGCCAACGCCGCGCGTTGGTCTGCGGCGCGATAGGCTCCCGACAGCGGAATAGCCAGGTAAACCCCCAGGACGTTTTCTTGCCCGCCCCGTTCACGGGTCGCGCGCACCCCCAAGAGCGGGTCGGGCTGGGCATCAAGCCGAGCGCGCTCGGCCTGCAGACGCGCGACCACCACCTCGAACTCGGCCAGCTCGATTTCGTGGTTGTCTTCGGTGATGCGCTTGAACCAGCTCGCGTCTTCGCCAGGCAGTTGCAAGCGGGCTGATGCCTTCTGGTCGATGGCGGTAACGCTGGCCTTGCCCGTCAGGCCAGGGGGGGGCTCTGCCATGTCGTCAGAAAGCACCAGCCCCGCAAAACGTTTTTGCAAACTCTGGCGCAGCACCTGCTCGCGCCCGCCTGCCTGTTGTTCATTGGCCTGGGCGCGCTCCAGCTCGGCCTGGGCCATTAACTGGTCCATGCGCGGAGCATTCCCCGCCTTAACGCGACGCACCGACACGTCGAGCTGGGACTGCGCCAGGGTCGCTTGCTGCGCCAGCACCTGCGCGGCGCTGCGCGCGCGTTGCCAGTCGTACCAGGCCTGTAGCAGCCCGCGCACGGTTTCATGCCAGACATCGGCATAGCCTGACTTGCCCAGCGCCACCCCCGCCTCGCCCAGTTCGCGGTCAGCCTGCGCCTTGCCACCCCAGCGAATGGGGCGCTCCAGCACCAGCTCGCCCTCGGTGTATTGCGGGCCTGCACTCTCCGAGCGGCGCTGCGTGCCCGCCTTAAGCACCCACTCATGCGTGCCCGCCTCCAGCCGCTGGCCGCGCGCCTGCGCCAGCGCCACGCCTGCCGCCGCCGCGCGCACCTGCGGCAAGGCGGCAATCACGGCCCGCGTTGCCGCCACCGGCGGGAGTGCGAGTTGCTCGATCAGCGCAACGCTTTCATCCGCCCAGACCACGCCAGACCACGCGCCCAGCCAAACGCCCAACCCTAGCGCCACAAAGCATGAGCGCCTCATGCCAGCCTCCCGCTGCTCAGCAAGGGCGTGGCCCAGTAAAACACCTGGGGCGAGGGGATCTGCCCGGCCAGACGCGCCACCAGCGGCGCTACATCGGCCTCGTGCATCACCGCCTGCACGAAGACACGGCGCGCGCGCCCCTGCACCCGCTCCATCGTGCTCACCAAAGCCGCCCCCACTCCCAGGCCCTGGCCCTGCAACACGGAAAAGCCGGGCACCAGATCCGCTTGCTCGCGCAGCCAATCCAGCACCTCTTCTTCCAGCGCCAGCGGCAGGGCCAGCGTCAGCAGGCAATTCATACCGGCCCGTGGCGTGGCTTGCGCCAATGCCGCGTCGTCCCTTGGGTGTTCGTCTTGTTTCATGAATTCGGGGCCACACCAAAGCGGCGAAAAAGCAGGGGCAAGAGCACCAGGGTCAGCAGGGTCGCGCTCAGCAGGCCGCCCATCACCACCAGCGCCAGCGGGCGTTGAATCTCGCTGCCTGGCCCGGTGGCCAGCAGCAGCGGGACCAGGCCCAACGCGGTGATGCTGGCCGTCATCAGCACCGGGCGCAAGCGGCGCACCGCCCCTTGGCGCACAGCCTCATTCAGGGGCAAACCGCGCGCCAGCAACTGGTTGAACTGCGTCACCAGCACCAAGCCGTTGAGCACCGCAATGCCCATCAGCGCAATAAATCCGACCGACGCAGGCACCGACAAATACTCGCCCGTCACGGCCAGCGCCACCACCCCACCGACCAGTGCAAACGGGATGTTCACAAACACCAGCATGGCCTGGCGCAGTGTGCCCAAGGTCACAAACAAGAGCAACACGATCAAGGCCAGCACCACGGGCACCACCAGCATCAGCCGCGCCGCCGCTCTTTGCTGGTTCTCAAATTGACCAGCCCAGCTCAGGTGCATGCCGGGGCCGAGCACCAGGTTTTTTGCCACCGCCGCCTTAGCTTCTTCCACAAAGCCCACCAGGTCGCGGTCGCGCACATTGGCGCGCACCACCGCCATACGCGAGGAGTTTTCGCGCTCAATCTTCACCGGGCCGTCGCTGGTGTCCAGCGTGGCGAGTTGGCTTAGCGCAATGGCCTGCCCATCGGCCAGCGGCAAGCGCAATTGGGCAAACAGGGCGGGCGACATGCGCAGTGCATCGGCCCCGCGCACCAGCAGCGGCACCCGCCGCCCCTCCACCAGCACTGTGCCCACAGCGCGCCCCTCCACCAGCGCGCGCAAATCGTTTTGGATTTGCTCCACCGACAGACCCAGACGCCCGATGGCCACGCGGTCAATCAGCACGCGGAAATACTGCACCCCTTCGTTCTTGACCGTGACCACATCGACGCTGCCTTGGATGCCCGACAGCAGCTTGACGACCTGATCGGCCAGGCGGTTCAGAGCCTGCGGATCATCGCCAAAAATCTTTACCGCCACATCGCCGCGCACACCCGACAGCATCTCTGAGGTGCGCATCTCGATCGGCTGGGTAAAGCTCAGATTCATGCCGGGAAACTCCGCCGCCACGTCGCGCAAGGCGTCGCGCAAAGCGTCCTTGCTGGTCATCCGCCATTCACTGCGTGGCTTGAGAACCAAAAAGGTGTCGGTATCGTTGAGACCCATGGGGTCCAGGCCTAACTCGTCCGAGCCCACCCGCGCCACAATGCTGCGCACCTCGGGCACCGCCTGCAACACGCGTTGCTGCAAGGCCTGGTCCATGGCCACCGAAGTCGCCAGGTTGACCGAGGGGAGTTTTTCCACCTGCATGATGATGTCACCCTCGTCCAGCGTGGGCATGAAGGACTGGCCCACTTGCGTGTACAGGCCCGCCGCCAGCAACAGCAAGGCCAACGCCGCACCACTCACCGCCGGGCCATGCGCCAACGCGGCGTCCAACAGCCGCGCATAGCCCCGCTCCAGCCAGCGCACCAGTGGCGGGGACTGGTGCTGCCCGCCCCGCAGCAAAAAGGAAGCCAGCACCGGAATAACGGTGAGCGAGAGCAGCAGCGACACGCCCAGCGCCAGCACAATCGTCACAGCCACCGGCGCAAACAGCTTGCCCTCTAGCCCCTGCAAGGTCAGCAGCGGCACAAAAACCACCATGATGATGAGCATGCCCGAGCCCACCGGCAGCGCGACCTCCTGCACCGCACGGTACACGTCGTGCAGCTGCAGTGGGCCCTCGGGCGTGGGCCGCGCTTGCAGGTTCTCCACCACCACCACCGCTGCATCCACCAGCAGGCCAATGGCAATCGCCAGGCCACCGAGTGACATCAGGTTGGCTGAGAGTTTCAGCTGCGCCATCAAGATAAAAGTACCCAGCGCCGACAGCGGCAAGATCAGCGCGACCACCAGCGCCCCGCGCACATTGCCCAAAAAAAGCAGCAGCAGCACCAGCACCAGCGCAATCGCCTCCATCAGGGCCTTGGACACCGTGCCCACCGCGCGCTCAACCAGATCGCCCCGGTCATAAAAAGTCTTGATTGACACGCCTGGCGGCAGCGTCTTGCCAATGATCTCCAGCCGCGCCTTGACCTCGCGCACCACTTTTTGCGCATTGGCCCCGCGCAGGCCCAGCACCAGGCCCTGCACGGTCTCGCGCAGGCCGTCCTGCGTCACCGCACCATAGCGCGTCAGGCTGCCCATGCGCACCAGCGCCACATCGCCCACGCGCAGCGCCTGGCCAGCGCGGCTGAGCACGGCAATGGCGCGCACATCGTCCAGCGTGCGGATGCTGCCCTCGCTGCGCACCAGCAACGCCTCTTCGCCAGCGGACAATTGCCCGGCCCCGTCATTGCGGTTATTGGTGCCCAAGGCCGTCTGCAACTGCTCCAAAGACACGCTGCGTGCGGCCAGCGCCGCCACGTCTGGCACCACCTCAAAGGCGCGCACATGGCCACCCAGCGAATTGATGTCGGCCACGCCCGCAATGCTACGTAACTGGGGGCGAATCACCGTGTCCAGCAGCGTGCGTTTATCGGTGAGCGAGGCCTCGCCCTCAATGGTGAACATGAACATCTCGCCCAGCGGCGTGGTGATGGGCGCCAACCCGCCCGACAGGCCCGCTGGCAGACTGGCCATCACGCCCGACAGCCGCTCGTTGACCTGCTGGCGTGCCCAATAAATGTCGGTGCCATCGGCAAAATCCAGCGTGATGTCGGCAATCGCGTACTTGCTTTGGGAGCGCAGCACGGTCTGGTTGGGCAGGCCCAGCAGCTCCTGCTCAATCGGGATTACCACGCGCGACTCCACCTCTGCCGGGGTCATGCCCGGTGCTTTCAGGATGATCTTG
>JANPNG010000132.1:0-2001 GCA_031427355.1 Hylemonella sp. | reverse complement strand
AAAGCTGCTCCATGGGACGAACTCCATCAGTTGGGAGAACAAAGTCTTGCCAAGATTCATGAAAAATCCCCCAAAAAGTCAATCTGGGGAAACTACTCACAAAAACGGGTTCAGAATTCAAATCGGCACCAAATAAAACGGACCGCTAACCCACGTGGTTATTGGCTTCTTGCCCAAACCGGGCAGCATTCACCGGACACTACTGAAGTTTGATACAAATCAAAGAATCAAGTTATCCGCAGGATAAACTTCAGTCTTCGAAACTTTGACGGGACTTCACCATGAAAATTCTTTTGGCCGTTGACGGTAGCGCCTATACGAAAAAAATGCTGGCTTATGTCACGACGCATGAGGAGCTGTTCACCTCGGCTAATGATTACACCCTCTTCACCGCTCAGCCGGTTTTGCCAGCGCGTGCCCGCGCAGCACTGGGCAAAGACATTGTGGACAGTTACTACGCGGAAGAGGTGGAAAAGATCATGTCTCCGACCTCCAAATTTCTGGCACGGCACAACATCCTGGCCAAGAGTCAGTGGAAGATTGGCGCGGCTGGCGAAGCCATTGCCAAGTTGGCCGAGGTTGGCAAGTTTGATTTGGTGCTGATGGGATCGCATGGCCATGGCGCGCTGACCAATCTGGTTATGGGATCGGTGGCAACCAAGGTCTTGGCGGGTTGCACCGTGCCCGTGCTGTTGGTGCGATAAAACTCATCGCCCGTTTGGCTGCGTGCACTGTGTCCGAAATCTTTGGATTTGATGCTTTTTCTCCAAGAGAAATTGCGACTCGTGTAGAAACCATCGGCGTGGTTAAGGCGCGTCTTGCGTGGCTGCCTTTGCTTTTTCTGAGTGTGTTGGCTGGCGCTTTTATCGTAAGCGGCCAGCCGTGGCACCTTGACGCAGGCACCTCGAATATGCGAGGTCGTTGACCGGGCTCAGACCTGCGGTTGCCAGCGATGCGGAAGTAATTCGTCGATTCGGCTGTTCAGGTGCGATGGCAGCCGCGTGAGCACGTCTTTCAGATACGCCCACGGATCGTGACCATGCATCTTTGCCGACTGCACCAGGCTCATGACGATGGCGGCGCGCTGGCCAGCAAGTTCGCTACCCGCGAATAACCAGGCCTTCCTGCCCATGGCCCAGGGACGCATCAGGTTCTCGATGTGGTTGTTGTCGATGGGAACGTCGCCGCCCACCAGATTGGCCATCAGCGCGTTCCAGCGATTCAGGCTGTAATCGATGGCATTGGCGATGGCGCTGCCGTCGGGTACGCGCCGGCGCTCCAGTTGCAGCCAAACATGCATCTCTTCCCACAATGGCTTGGCCCTGGCCTGCCTCATGTCGAGTCGTTGCTCGACCGATAGATCCCGGGCTTCTCGCTCGATGCCGTACAGCTTGGCAATGCGCTGCACTGCCTGTGTCGCCACCGGACTTTGGTTGTCCTTGATCAGCTCGTCGAATTTGCGTCGTGCATGCGCGAGACATCCTGCTTCAACTCGTTGTTCAAGCTTGAAGACAGTGTCGTAGGCCGCATAGCCATCGCACACCAGTGTGCCCGACCAATTTTGCAGGAAGGCCACCGGATACTTCGCCCCTCTGCCCACGCAGAAGTCGTACACCACGCCCGGCAACACATCGAAGCCGCTGCGCGCATAAGCCCAGATATAGGCGCGTTTGGTCTTGCCCGCGCCCGGGTCCAGCATGTTCACCGGCGTCTCGTCGACATGTAAAACGTTGGCGCCGAGCACGAACCTTCGGTGCGCATCATAAAGTGGCATCAATCCGGCGCCACCCTGTCCCGACCAGGCCGCCAGAGTCGAGCGCGGCGTGTGAATACCAGAGCGGGCGTTGATTTGTTCCTGGCGGTAGTAGGGAATGTGATCGACGAATCGACTCACCAGGGTGTGGGCGATCAAGCCCTCAGCGGGCATCCCCTTGTCGATGATGTGGGGCTCAACCGGCTCCTGCACCAACACCTGGCAGCACTTGCACGCCCACTTGCCAC
>JANPNG010000131.1:0-14880 GCA_031427355.1 Hylemonella sp. | reverse complement strand
TGGTAGCCGTAAAACGCGTGGTGGACTACAACGTCAAAGTCCGAGTCAAGTCCGATGGAACGGGCGTGGACATCGCCAACGTCAAGATGAGCATGAACCCCTTTGACGAAATTGCCGTCGAAGAAGCCGTACGCCTCAAAGAAAAAGGCGTCGTCACAGAAATCATCGCCGTGTCTTGCGGCGTGACGCAGTGCCAGGAAACCCTGCGCACCGCCATGGCCATTGGTGCTGACCGCGCCATCCTGGTGGAAACGGCTGAAGAGCTGCAACCCCTGGCGGTAGCCAAACTCCTCAAAGCCTTGATGGACAAAGAACAACCCGGTCTGGTGATCCTGGGCAAACAAGCCATTGACGACGACTGCAACCAAACCGGCCAAATGCTCGCTGCCCTGGCCAACCTGCCCCAAGCCACCTTTGCCAGCAAAGTCGAGATGGTGGACGGCAAAGTCAACGTCACCCGTGAAGTCGATGGCGGCCTGGAAACCCTGGCCCTGAGCCTGCCCGCCGTCATCACCACGGATTTGCGCCTGAACGAGCCGCGCTACGTCACCCTGCCCAACATCATGAAGGCCAAGAAAAAGCAGATGGACATCTTCACCCCAGCAGACCTGGGCGTGGACGTGAGCCCGCGCATCAAAACCCTCAAAGTCACCGAGCCCCCCAAGCGCAGTGCCGGCATCAAGGTGGCCGACGTGGCTGCACTGGTGGACAAACTCAAAAACGAAGCAAAGGTAATCTGACATGAGCGCACTCGTCATTGCCGAACACGACCACGGCACCCTCAAGCCCGCCACCCTCAACACCGTCACCGCGGCAATAGCCTGCGGTGGTGACGTCCACGTCTTGGTGGCGGGCCTCAACGCCAGCGCCGCCGCCCAAGCCGCAGCCCAAATCAGCGGCGTGGCCAAAGTGATCCACGCCGACGGTGCGAGCCTGGCCGAACAACTCGCCGAGAACGTGGCGGCACAGGTCTTGCAAATTGCAAACAACTACAGCCACATCCTCTTCCCCGCGACAGCCCATGGCAAAAACGTCGCCCCGCGCGTGGCCGCCCAGCTGGACGTGGCCCAGATCTCGGACATCACCAAGGTCGATGCTGCTGACACGTTTGAGCGCCCCATCTACGCGGGCAACGCCATTGCCATCGTGCAAAGCCTGGACAAAATCAAGGTGTTGACCGTGCGCACAACAGGTTTTGATGCTGCAGCCATTAAGGACAGTGCGCAAGCAGCTATCGAAACTATAGCGCCCGTGGCCGACAGCGGCACCAGCCGCTTCGTGGGCAGCGAGATCGCCAAGAACGACCGGCCTGAACTCACCGCCGCCAAGATCATCGTCTCGGGTGGCCGGGCCCTGGGCTCCAGTGACAAGTTCAATGAAGTCATGACGCCGCTGGCTGACAAGCTCGGTGCGGCGCTGGGGGCCAGCCGGGCTGCGGTGGATGCAGGCTACGCACCCAATGACTGGCAGGTGGGCCAGACCGGCAAGATTGTGGCCCCGCAGCTCTACATTGCCTGCGGCATCAGTGGTGCCATCCAGCACCTGGCGGGCATGAAGGACTCCAAGGTGATTGTGGCCATTAACAAAGACCCCGAGGCCCCGATCTTCAGCGTGGCCGACTATGGGCTGGTGGCCGATTTGTTTGTGGCAGTGCCGGAGTTGATTGTCGCGCTGTAAGCCGAGCGTTAGGGGTGGCGGGTTGTAATGGCCGGTTATGGTTCATTGCTTTGGAGATAAAAAATGAGTTACGTCGCCCCCATCAAAGACATGCTGTTCGACCTGCAACATCTGGCAGGTATTGAGCAAATAGCCCAACTGCCCGGTTTTGAAGACGCCGGTTTGGACACCGCGCAAGCCGTGCTGGAAGAGTGTGCCAAGTTCAGCGAGCAAGTGGTTGCCCCGTTGAACGTGGAGGGCGACCGTAACCCCTCTTGGTTCAAGGATGGTCAGGTCACTACCGCCAAGGGCTTTAAAGACGCCTACAAACAGTACGTGGACGGCGGCTGGCAGGGCTTGCAGCACCCGGCTGATTGGGGCGGCCAGGGCTTGCCTAAAACCATTGGCTCGCTGTGCGGCGAGATGGTGCAAAGCGCCAACCTGAGCTTTGCCCTGTGCCCCATGCTGACCGACGGCGCGATTGAAGCCATGCTGACCGCCGCGTCGGACGAGCTCAAAGCCACTTACCTGGAGAAACTCGTCAGCGGCGAGTGGACCGGCACCATGAACCTGACCGAGCCACAGGCCGGTAGCGACTTGGCCGCCGTGCGCACCCGCGCCGAGCCCCAGCCCGACGGCAGCTACAAGCTGTTTGGCACCAAGATTTTCATCACCTACGGTGAGCACGACTACACCCCCAACATCATCCACCCGGTGCTGGCACGGGTGACGGGCGCACCCGAAGGCGTCAAGGGCATCTCGCTCTTCCTCGTGCCCAAGGTACTGGTCAACAAAGACGGCAGCCTGGGGGCACGCAACGACGTGCATTGCGTGAGCATCGAGCACAAGCTGGGCATCAAGGCCAGCCCCACGGCCGTGTTGCAGTACGGCGATAACGGTGGCGCTGTGGGCTACTTGGTGGGTGAGGAGAACCGTGGGCTGGAGTACATGTTCATCATGATGAACGCGGCCCGCTTTGCGGTGGGCGTGCAGGGCATTGCGGTGGCCGAGCGTGCCTACCAGCAGGCCGCGCAGTTTGCCAAAGACCGGGTGCAAGGTCGACCTGTGGATGGCTCCATGAAGACCGCTGCGCCCATCATTCACCACCCCGACGTGCGCCGCATGCTCATGACCATGCGCGCCTACACCGAGGGCTGCCGCGCCATGGCCACGGTAACCGCTGCCGCCTTTGATGCCGCCCATCACCACCCGGACCCCACTGCACGCCAGCAAAACCAGGCCTTCTACGATTACCTGGTGCCGCTGGTCAAAGGCTTTAGCACCGAGATGAGCCAAGAGGTGACCTCGCTGGGCGTGCAGGTGCACGGCGGCATGGGCTTCATTGAGGAGACCGGTGCCGCGCAGCACTACCGCGATGCCAAAATTTTGACGATTTACGAGGGCACGACCGCCATCCAGGCCAATGACCTGGTGGGCCGGAAAACCGCCCGTGACGGCGGGCAGACGGCCAAGGCCATCGCGCAGCAGATTGAAAAAACCGTGGCTAGCTTGAAGCAACGGGGCGGGGTCGATGCCCTGGCCATGGCCAAGCGGCTGGACGCTGCCCGTGCCGCATTTGTGGAGGTGGTTGACTTTGTGGCGGGTAACACCAAAGCCAGCCCCAACGCCGTCTTTGCCGGCAGCGTGCCCTACCTCATGCTGGCGGGTAACCTGATGGCCGGTTGGCAAATGGCGCGTGCGCTGCTGGCGGCGCAAGACGCGCTGGCCCAAGGGGACGACGCCGCCTTCATGCAGGCCAAAATCGTCACCGCCCGCTTTTATGCTGATCACCTCTTGGTCAAGGTGCCCGGTTTGCGCGACAGCATCGTGGACGGTGCCGACAGCGTGACGGCCATGGCCTTGGATGCTTTTTGATTGCTACCAATTTTATAGCTGGTTACGCATAGATTCATTGACCTAGAGGCATAAATCGTCATAAAAAATGTCAAAACTCCCGGCGCCACTTCAAAACCTGCCATTGCCCATCATCGGCGCGCCGTTGTTCATCATCAGCACGCCCAAGCTGGTGATTGCCCAGTGCACGTCGGGCGTGCTGGGGGCCATGCCCGCGCTCAACGCGCGCCCCGCGTCGCAGCTGGACGAGTGGCTGGCCGAGATCACCGAGGCGCTGGCGGCGTGGAACCAGGCCCACCCGGAGAAGCCCGCTGCGCCCTTTGCCATCAACCAGATCGTGCACAAGTCCAATGACCGGTTGGAGCACGACATGGCGCTGTGCGTGAAGTACAAGGTGCCCGTCATCATCACCTCGTTGGGTGCGCGGGAAGACCTCAACCAGGCGGCGCACAGCTATGGCGGCGTGGTGCTGCACGACATCATCAACAACAAATTTGCCCACAAGGCGATTGAAAAAGGGGCCGATGGCCTGATTGCTGTGGCTGCCGGGGCCGGTGGGCATGCCGGGGTCAAGAGTCCGTTTGCCTTGATCCAGGAAATTCGCCAATGGTTTGATGGCCCGCTGGCTTTGAGTGGCGCCATTGCCACCGGTGGCGCGGTACTGGCCGCGCAGGCCATGGGTGCTGATTTCGCCTACATCGGTTCGGCTTTTATCGCCACGGAAGAAGCCCGTGCAACAGACGCCTACAAACAGGCCGTGGTGGATTGCGACTCAGACGACATTGTGTACAGCAGCCTCTTCACGGGTGTGCACGGCAACTATCTTGCACCCAGCATCCGCGCCATGGGTCTGGACCCGGCCAACTTGCCCGAGAGTGATCCGAGCAAGATGAATTTTGGGGGTGACGCCAAGAAGGCTTGGAAAGACATTTGGGGCTGCGGCCAGGGTATCGGTGCGATCAATGAAATTCAAAGCACAGCAGAGCTGGTTTCGAGGCTACGCCGTGAATACCATGAGGTTCGAGACCGGCTTGCGTCGATCCCGGTGGGGCGACAGGTCTGAAGCTTCCCCGAGCGGGGCGTCGTGTCCTCTTCGCTCCAGAGCCACCTGGTTACGGCCGTTGTGCTTGGCGCGGTAAAGGGCTTTGTCCGCAATGACCATCAGTGTGTGCAGGTCGAGGCCCGATCGCCATTCCGCCACGCCTATGGATACGGTGCACCGGATGGAGTGACCGTCAGGGAGGCGAAATTCAGCATCCTGGACATGCTGGCGCAAAGAATCGAGCTTTTCGACCACTTCATGCACGGCGGCAGTGGGGAGCATGACGATGAACTCTTCCCCTCCATACCGCGCGGCCAGATCGGTGATCCGTAGCTGACTGCGTATGAGTGCGGCTGCCTGCTGCAACACGCTGTCGCCCGCGACATGCCCATAATAGTCATTGATCTGTTTGAAGTGGTCCATGTCCAGCATGGCCAGTGAAACGGATTGCTCAGCCCGCGCACACAGGTCGATTTGTCGGGGAAACACTTCTTCGCACCAGCTGCGGTTGTACATCCCCGTGAGTGCATCCATTTCAGATCGCGTCTGATAGTGGCGCATCCGGGTCAGCCCGCTTTTAAGCAGGTCGCTCTTCTCGCGAAACCGCTCCACCAGCAGTTCCAGCATATTGAGCGGAAAATCCTTGCCCCGTTTGAGCATGTGCCACATGCGCTCTTCTGGTACCTCCAGCACCTGGCAATCCACGGCAGCCACGACATAGGCTGTTGGTGGATTTTTGTCCAGAAAAGACACTTCGCCCACGCAGTCAGAGGGCTTGAGTCTTGCTATGGCGTCCATCTCAACAGGATCGTAAGTTACGATCAACTCCCCGGAGATTAAAAAATAAATATTGAGATTGAGAACATCGGGCTGTAGCAGCACCGCACCTTGTGCCAGAGTAAGCACCGAACAGGCGTCAATATCGGTCTCCAACTGCTTCATGTCAACGGTGATGAAAAGCCTCGATCGTTGGAGTTGCCTCAGTACTTCAGGATCCATTGATTTTTCTCCTAAAACGGCAAGTTTAGAGCAAACACAGCCCATTGACGGATACAAAACATCGCTACAGGCGTTCGTGTGCGATCAGGCCGTGCAGTGAGCGCAAACGGCTGGCCAGTTCGGTGCACAAGTTGTGCAGCAGGCGGTTGGCGATTTCAGGATCTGTTTGACCCAGGCGGTCAAAACGTTCGCGACTGAGGATGAGCGAATCGTCCCCGCTGCGTGCGCAGTGTGCTGGCCATCCCGAAATACAAGGCCCCCTGAAGCCGCACGCACTGAATGCGGGCGCCGTGCCGATCGAGAAATTGCCGGTCGGCAGGCGAACGCGTGCAGTTCGAGCGCCAAACCAGTCCACTGTTCACGTCCCGGATGGGCTGCTTGCCGTTGCGTCGGACGAAAAGGATCAAGTCCAGCGCCACATGTCGGTCACGCTGGACTGGTCAACCCTACCGTAGGCCTGAAAGATAAGAAGACCAATCATGGCTGCCTGCGGTAACCAGATCAGCAGGCCCGCGCGACCGAGCCCACCAGTGCGCTCAGCGGGCAAGGTGGAAGCGGGCGAAGCACTCAGCGGCAGCGAACCCATGCAGCTGCCGATGATTTGTCCCATTGACATTTGCAGCGACTGGGCGAGCGTGGCGGGGGGCTTGTCATCCACCTGGGACACGGTTTCACTGCCCACAATGGTGTTCAAGAACACCACAACGCCCAGTAAGGTGCTTGCCGTGAGCAGCTCGACGAGCAAGCGCCCAAGCTTCACGCCGGGGTCTGTAAAAATATGCAAGTCCACCAAGCTGACGGGCAACATCCATGGTGTGACATCGGGCAATACCGAGGGCGTCGAATGCCCCAAAACCTGGAGCCCGAATGCAGTCACACTGGCCGCGATCAAACCCAGAACTCAGGCGGGCAGGCGGGGATTCAAATCGTGAATAGCAGGGGGCGATTCGATCCGGCGGAAAAATGCACCACTGCCATGGCTGAAAAAAAGGCCAAAACCAGCGGCGCGATCATTTCGGGACCAATGCGGCAACCCACCCAGACCATGGCGCCAAGCCCAATGGGCAAGGCGCTTCCCAAACCCTTGGCCACTGCATAAAACATTTTTAGCATGGTGAAGACGCAGCGAATTGTCGGATCTAGGTGGCCAACAGTGCAGCGTACTTGGCCGTCAGTAAGGGCTTGAATTGCAACTCCCTGTTGCCCTCGATGCGTTTGAGTTGCGCGACTATTTCTTCCATGGCCTGCTCGTTGCGGTTCAACAAACCGAGCACATCGGCCTTCAGGCAGGTGAACCAAGACTGCCAGTTTTCGAAACCCGTCATCTGCCACATGGCCAAACCGGCCTCCAGATCGTCCAGACCCTGGGCAGGGTGGCCCAGTCGGGCACTGGCCCAGCCGCGCACGATGCGCGCCATGCCGATGAACTCGGGAAATCCGAACTGTGAGGCGAAATCCACGCATTGCTGGGCAAACTGCTGGGCGATCTCGGCGTCGCCGCGTTGCGCTGCCACCGTAAAATTGGCCAGCAGCGAAAACCCCATCGAATGCGGCTGGTTGAGCGTTTGCGCCAGGGCGTGGGCGTCCAGCGCGTGCTGACGCGCCAGGTCGCTCTGGCCGCAGGCCATGCTGGCCAAGGCCAGGTAAAAGCGTCCAAATACGCCAAAGTCCATCAGGTAAACCGGGTACAGCGCCGCATCGCGCGAAGGCTGGTACAGATCGACCGAGCGCTGCAAATGCGTCCGCGCCTGCTCGGAATCACCCAGGTGAAAGGCGATCATGCCGTTCATGTTGCAGGCGGCCATCACTGCCTCGTCGGCGCCCAGGCCGGCCACGGCTGCGCTGTTGTGATCAAGCGCATTGGCGGTGTCCAGCAGCGCTTGTGCCAGCGGCAGGGCGATTTCAAATTCGGCCCGGCCCCAGTGGTAGAGGCACAGCCCGTAGGTGATGGGGAACTGGCGCGGCTTGTCCGGCAGAGCGTGGCACAGCGCGTAGGCGCGTTTTTGCACCTCGCCAAAGGGGGCGCTGCCCGGCCCCATCAAGACCATGGTGGTGGGGCCCAGCACGGACAGCAGGGCCAGCTCCACCTCGGCCCGCGCCGGGTCGGGCGCCACGCCCGCCAAGCCAGCCAGGCCGGCCTTGAGGTGTTCGGCGGCCTCGCGCGGGGCGCCGCTTTGCAGCGCCTGCACGCCCGCTTGCAACAGGTGGCGGGCGGCCTCCAGATGCTGGTTGGCGCGCGCCAGGTGGTGCGCCAGCAGCTCGGGCGCGCCTTGCGCCAGCGAAGCAAAATCGCCTTGCAGGCATTCCACCACGCGCGCGTGCAGCGCCACCCGCGCCTTGAGCAAGATGGAGTCGTAGGCGGTGTTTTCCACCAAGGCGTGCTTGAACTTCAAGTGGTTCGCGCCCTCGCGCAGCAGCAGCCCCGAGTCGAGCAGCCGGGCCAGATCTTCCTCAAAAGCGTGCTCCTGCATCCCGGCCACGGCGGCCAACAGGTCTTGCGAAAACTCCTGACCCAAAACGGCCGCCGCTTGCGCCAGCTTTTTGGCCGAGCCCAGGCGATCAAGCCGCTCGGTCAACAAGTCCAGCAGCGTTTCAGGCACGCCCAGGTTGGCGCCACCCAGGGCGCTGGTGCCGGGCAGGTTGTGCGCGTCTTGCACCATGCGCGTCATCTCTTCGATGTAGAGCGGGATGCCATCGGTTTTTTGCAAGATGAGGTTGACCGCCGAATCGGGCAAGGCCACGGCGCTGCACAGGTTGGCCACCATCTGGCGCGCCGCCTGCGGGCTGAGCTTTTGCAGTTCCAGCGTGGTCACTTGCGCCGGGGGCGGGAACACGTGGCTGAAACTGGGGCGCGCGCTCATCAGCACCACCGTGTGCGAGAGCTTGGCGCTGCTCAGCAGTTTGTCCAACAGTTCCAGCGAGCTGGGGTCGATCCAATGCAGGTCGTCGAACACAATCAGCAACGGCTTGCTCTGGCTCATGCCTTTGAAGTAATGCGTCAACGCAGCTTCAGTGGCGGTGCTGGGGACCTGGTGGGTCAGCTCAATGAAGTAGCGCAGCAGCACTTCTTCGGCCATTTGCAGTTTGGCCGGTGGCGGCATTTCAAGCGGCGGGTAACGGTTACCCACCTTGATGTCAAGCAGGGCGGCCATGAGCGCCAGTTCTTGCGGCGTTGTGATCCCGGCGATGGCGAGTTGGGCCTCCAAGCGCTCCACCTGCACCAGGGCCGAGTCGTTGCGGCTAAAACCGGCCGCCGCGCTGAGGTGTTGCGCAAACGGGTAGAGCACGCTGTTGCTGTGAAACGGCGTGCATTGCAGGCGAATGGTCAGGTGGGGCTCATCATGCAGGCTGTCGGCGAAGGCGGTGCCCAAGCGCGACTTGCCCATGCCGGCCTCGGCCAGCAGCAGCACGCCCAGCGCGTGGTGGCTCTTGTCGCTGTCCCAGACGCGGCGCACCTGCGCCAGCTCGGCGTCGCGACCGACCATGGGGAACAGGTTGTCACGCCCGCGCCAAGCCGAGCGGCTGCTTAACCCCTGTGAGCCGGTCACCGCGCTGATGCGGACCGAATCAGCAAAGCCTTTGAGCGTGAAAGGCCCCAGGTCTTGGTAAACGAACTGCGCACCCGCAATGCGCCGCGTGCCCGGTGCCACCGCCACCTGCCCGGGCTGGGCCTCGGCCTGGATTCGGGCTGCCAAATTGGGCGTGGCACCGGCGATGGACAGGGTGTCGGTCATGCCCACCGTGACGCGCCCGGTGGCCAAGCCGACCCGAACCTGTAAGTCGTAAGGCTTGCCGTCGGCGGTGCAGAGCTGCTTGATTTCGTCCACCACGGCCAAGGCGGCATGGACGGCGCGCGCAGTGTCGTCTTCACCCGCCAGTGGGTAGCCGAAATACAGGTCAACGCCGTCGCCCACGATTTTGGCCACATGGCCGTTGTAGCGCACCGCGATGCGCTTGACCATGGTGTGGTATGCCGCCAGCGCCTGAAACAAGTCCTCCGCGTCCATGCTTTCGGCCATGCTGGTCGAGCCCACCAGATCGCAAAACAGCACGGTCAATTGGCGGCGCGAAATGTCCAACTCGGGCGCGCTGGGGGCCGGGGCGGCCACTGCGGTGTCTGAGCCTGGCGGGCGCGCCAGCAAGGTGCCGCAGTTGCCGCAAAACTTACTCTCGCTGGCGGATTTGACGCCGCATTTGGTGCAGAACATATCTTTCCCCAGTCAGTGTTGCCCGGTATCAGGGGCTCAGTGGGCTCTAACCCGGTCTTTTTGAAGGTAGCGGTCAGCGCCGGCTGCCGCGTCAAAGGCGGCGAGGGCGAACATGACCAGCATGTCGTAGTCCAAGGCAACCGCGCCCGCATTCTTGTTTTGTGGCTCTTTACCATTGCGGTTTTGAAACCAGCGGTTCCACTCCGGCGAGCCCGGCGGGTACAGCAAAAAGGGGCTGCCCTCGGGTGGAAAGGATCGGTTGGGAGAAGGGTAGAGATTGGCCACAAACGGGTACTGCGCGCTGCCGTGGCAGCTCAAGCACGACGAGGCGCGCTGGGTGGATGAGCGTGGCGCGCCGTCGGTGTAGATCACGCCGTGGCGTTTGGCCACGTCAATCGGGCCGGACAAGCGACCACCCCACCCCAGTTGCTCCAAGGCGTAGGGAGCGGCACCTTGGGTGTTGATCCAAGTCTCTTTGAGCGGGTGTGCTGGGTCGGGCTGGTTGCCCAGATCCTTGCTGCTGGCATGGCGCGCCAGCGCGGGATCGTTGCCCCACATGGCGCCCAGAGGTACCAGCTTGTCCCAAGTGCCGGGGCCGGGCGCATCCTTGTTGTAGACGAAGGTGGTGAACACCCAGCCGGTTTGCGGTGAGGCCTTGCTGTCTTTGACGATGATGTCGAACTGCATCACGCGCAGGGGCACCAATTGCGGTGGTGGGTTCTTGATCGCCGGGTTGTTCAGGTCGGCCACGGTGGGGCGCCACACATTCCAGACGGTGGAGCCCTCCACCACTGGCCACTGCGACGGGGTGGGCGTGACGGCGGCGGCCTTGACCACCATCGCTCCTTCGGGGAATTGGGCGGCTGCCCGGTTGGGGTTGAAAGGATTGGCCCACAACTTTTTAAGCATCGTGCCTGCCAGTGCGTCGTAATAGACCACGGTGTGGTTTTGCATGGGAATGTCCACGCCTTTGAAGGTATTAGCAGCCAACACCTGGCCCGAGAATGCGCCCAAAATGGCCTCGCGCCCGCCCGTGGCCGTACCCTCGGCCTGCCAGGGCATGTCGTACCAGCCGTATTGCGCTGGGTTCCATTGATTGGGTTTTTCAATCATGCCGCGCATGGCCGGTTCGACGAATTTTTTCAAGGCCTGTATATAGGCGGGCGCTGTTTGCACGGTGAGCGGCAGCTGCGGGGCCTGCTTCAGCCAGGCGCTTTGCGGTGCACTGGTCGGGTAATCAAAGTTGAGGGTTCGCAGGGGCCCATTCCACAACAATTTCCCCGGCTCATTGAGATCGACGGGGTACAGGCCATTGTTGGCGGCATAGGGGTCCGCCGCGTGGACGGCATGCAGCGAGAAAAATGTCATCAAGGCCACGGCCCTGATAGCTAGGTAGACAAGGGTTGACAGGGACAAGGATGAGGGTGCCACTTAATTTCTCCGATATTTTTTTCGATATTGTTTTTTTGCCCAGGCGCGATTTGTATTGTCGTTCTCCGGTCAGGTGAAACCTTGTTTCAAGGCGCATTATGCATCGCTGTCTGGGGTGTATTCAGCGTGTGGAAAGCATGGGTTGCACAGGCGGCGGACTTGCCGGAGGGCGTCGATCCAGCGTCCGGTCGTGGGCCGTGGACATCAGGTAATGATCAAGGCCTAGTCTGGAGGCTTGAGACGGAGTCAGGTGCTTGATTGAGAGAGTCGAGGGCGCTGTTGTGTTCGGCTTCCGCTTCAACTGCATTCGTCAGTTCGGGATAATTGGCGGCCAGCACCTGGAAATCAACCAAGTCCAGCACCAGCAGGGTGGCCGGGGCGAGGGTGGTGACGGTCGCGCTGCGAACGCCATTCCCAAGCAGGGCCATCTCCCCAAAAAAAGATCCTTCCCTCAGTATGCGCGGCTGTCCGCCCGCCACAACCCCCACCCGACCGGAGACGATGAAATACATGGCATCGCCTGGGTGGCCCTTGCGAACGATGACTGAGCGTTCTGGAACATCCCAGCGCCTGAGCATGCGTGCGATTTCAATGATGGCGGCAGGTTTCAAGTCATGGAAAAATGGGACTTTGGCAACCAGTTCCCAGGTCCGTACGAATTCACGGCGCCGGGATTCCGTCGCGAAACCGGTGGAGAGAATACCGGTCCACAAGCCGAAAACAGCCAGGCCGCTGATCATCACACAGCCGGCGGTAAGGCGACCGAGCGAGGTCGCCGGCACCACATCGCCATACCCGGTGGTTGTCAGGGTCGTCACGGCCCAATAGAGGGCGTGCGGCAGGGTTCCAAAATTTTCAGGTTGCACGCCTCCTTCCGCCACATGCATGACCACCGAAGAGAAGAGCAACACACACAGGAACATGATCGCAACGCTCATGAGGGACTTCGCCTCAAGCTTGATGACGCGCAACAGCAGGGCAAAGCCCGAGGTCGCGGTCGGGAGCTTGAGCAGCCACAGCGAACCGAGCGTCCAGGCCGTTGTTTGCGGAATGCCTAGCGCGAAGGCTGCCACCAGTGGCACAACAGCCAGTCCATGCGTGATGTGATGGAATGACCGCAAAACCATGCCCGGATGTTTGGCCAGTCTGGCCAAACGGACGAAGTCAACCCAATCCAGCAAGAAAAATAACAGGACAAATGTGAGAACCATATTGACCCAGACCAGCGGGGTGCCGTTGACGTTGGGAAGCGTGGCCAAGAGCATGGCCAGAATGCCGACGATCAAGACGGTGTTGCGTGACCAAAGAATCCATTGGTGCAATCGATCCCATATGGTTTCTTTTTTCATCATGGTGCGGCTCCGGTCATGGCCCGGAAGTAGGGATCCGCAATTATGCTTAAACGCTCTGCGCCGGGCTCATAAGTAAATTTGTAAGAGGGTGGATGGAATTGAAAGGATTGAGCCACGCCCTGAATTGCGGGTGACTGTGTGAGAGCGAGGACAGTTCTTTCTGGTTGGCCAGCCATAGGCCGAGCAGTACCGATCCCATGACCAGCAGTAAAACGATGTTTTGAGTCAGATTGGACAGCAAGGGGGCTCGTCGCATGGGTTTTCTGCAGAGCCAGACGGTAGGCGCAATTGTCAGCAGCGAGAGGGTGAAGAACAGCTGCCAACTTAGCAGAGAGTGAAGCTGGCCCACAGGGTCTTGCCTCACGCGCTGAATCAGGGAGGCGTCCACAAATCTGTCTTGGGTGAGCTGCAGGTGGGTGTTGAGGGCTGCAAACAACAGCAACAGGATGATGACGGGCTTGAGAGTCCAGCGCCAGTTGAAAAAGCTCAACAGGAAGCCGATGGAGCAGGTCATCAGCAAGGGCAGCGTGACGAGAAATGGCCACCATGGCAGTGGGGCGGCATTTCCCGGCGGGCTTGATAGTGAGCGCCAAAGCACCCAATTGCCCGGAATTGCGAGCCAGAGGCTGGCCAGGAGAATCACCACCCAAGGGTGACTGGCCTCGCGCTGTGATGCCGGAGAGATCCACAAGGATTCGGCAAACTCGGTGATGTGAAAAAGCTTGAGTCCCATGAGAAAGATTCTCAGGGGTGAAAACAAATGCGCAGTAACAGTCCGTAACTTAGGGTGAGTAACTTAAGTAGGCCAACTTGAACCGTGCTCGGGCACCAGGGCACGCCAGCCCAGATCGTGCTTGATGCGCTTGCGCAATTCGTCTGACGGCCCCATCTCGCCGTGGACGATATAGACCTGCCCCGGTGACTCGGGCATGGTGCGCAGCCAAGCCATTAATTGCCGCGCATCGGCATGGGCCGATGCCGATTGCAGTTGCACCACTTCCGCATTCACGGCCACATCGCGGCCATGGATGCGAACGGATTTCGAGCCCGAGGCCAGTGTTGCGCCACGTGTGCCAGGGGCTTGGTAGCCGGTCAGGAGAATCATGTTGCGGTGGTCGCCCGCATAGTGGGCCAGGTGGTGCAGCCCGCGCCCGCCAGTGGCCATGCCGCTGGCCGCCAAAATAACCATGGGACCATGGCGATTGGCCAGGGCTTTGGATTCGTCCGGCGTGTTAACCATCGTGGCGCAGTGGGTTAGGGCATTGATCTGCTTGGTATTGAGGCGATATTCGGCGGCGAAATGCGCGATCAACTGCGTGGTGTGGATCGCCATGGGGCTGTCCAGAAAAACGGGTAACGATTTGGGGATGTCGCCCTGGGCTTTGAGTTCGGCAATCGCATGCAACACCGCCTGCGCCCGGCCCACGGCAAACACCGGGACCACGGCCACGCCGCCGCGCGCCGATACGCGGTGCAGGGCGGGCCCAAGCTCGGCCAACAGATCCTCATGCGGGTGCTCGCGGTCGCCGTAGGTGGACTCAATCAAGACGGTGTCTGCGGAGGGTGCACGGTCGGGCGGCTGCATGATGAGGTCATCGGTGCGCCCCAGATCGCCAGAGAAAAGTATGCGACGCCCTGCCACCTCCAACAGTACGCTGGCCGCACCCAGGATGTGACCCGCATGGGAGAAGGTGGCGCGCCAGTCTGGGATGGGCTCGAAGGTGTGCGTGAAATCGATGGCCGTGATCAGCGGCAGGCAATCCAGCGCGTCTTGCCGCGTGTACAGCGGCAAGGCGGGCGCGTGTTTGGAGAAGCCATGGCGGTTGGCAAAGGCCGCGTCTTCTTCTTGAATGTGGCCGCTGTCGGGTAACAAAATCCCACAAAGTGCGCGGGTGCCAGGTGTGGCAAAAATGCGGCCTTCAAAGCCTTCGCGCACCAGTAGCGGCAGGTAGCCGCTGTGGTCTAGATGGGCATGGGTCAGCAGGACGGCATCGACTTGACTGGGCATCAGTGGCAAGGGCGACCAATTGCGCAGACGCAATTGTTTGTAGCCCTGAAACAAACCGCAGTCCACCAACAGGCTTTGCTTGCCATGGCGCACCAGGTATTTGGAGCCAGTGACGGTGTTGGCACCACCGAGAAAAGTGATGTTGACGCTCATAGTCCATGATAGTCGTGACTGGGTCTTCATAAGTTTGATCACTACTGTCCGGTCAAAACCCGAACAGAATCAATTGGTTAGCGTTGGGTAGTGGTTGAATTTTGTAGTCGTCGGCCTGCAAGGCGCATGAAATCAAGGTTTTCTCAAAAACCGAGACCGACAAAATCTGTAGACAAG
>JANPNG010000130.1:0-3611 GCA_031427355.1 Hylemonella sp. | reverse complement strand
CTGCGCCACCAGCCGAACACCGAGCGCGGTGCAGACGCGGTTCACGGTGTCAAAGCGCGGGGCGCTGTTAGGGCGTAGCGCTTTGTACAGGGCTTCGCGGGTGATGCCGGCCGCTTTGGCGATTTCGCTCATGCCGCGCGCTCGGGCAATGTCTCCCAGCGCTGCGGCCAGCAGGCCCGCATCGTTGGCTTGCAAGATGTCGGTCAGGTAGGCAGCGATGGATACCTCGCTGTCAAGGTAAGGCGCTGCGTCGAACTCGGGCAGATCGGCTATTTTGATTCGTTTGCTCATTTTGATTTCCTTTGCTTAATCCAACGATGCTGCCAATGCGATGGCGCGCTTGATGTCACGCTTTTGCGTGCGCTTAGTGCCACCCACAAGCAACACAATCAGCACCGACCCACGCTGCGTGAAGTACAAGCGCCAGCCTGCACCAAGGTGGATGCGTAGCTCGGAAACGCCTTCGCCAACGGGATCCACGTCACCCATCAGCCCCCGCTCCAGTCGCTTGATCCGAGCGGCAATCACACCGCGCACGGTTGCATCTTTCAAGCCATTGAGCCAGCTTGTGAATTCTGGAAGTGGTTTGACGGAGTACATGCGTTTATTGTAATCGATCGACTACCGCTTTTCATTATCCCCATCAGTCGGCGCACGCTGGACATGCTCAAAGACCACGGCTGGTCGCCATCGCGCTGCATCCCCCACGGTGGGCACCAAATGTCCCCGGCCATCGCGGCAGGCTTGGGGCTGGGCGGCAACGAGTCTTATCCCGATTTGTTCCAGCCCTATGGCGGATTTGTATGGGGAGATGAAGGGGTTGGCGGGGTAAACCCTAGCACCCGTATAAAGGAACAGCATGGCCAGTGACGAAGGACTGGTGGAGCGCATGCGCGGCGAGCTGCAAGACGCCACTGGCATTGGGGAAAAGCGCATGTTTGGCGGCGTGTGCTTCACCTGAGGGTCGAAGGGTCAGGTCTTGTATTGAGATATCGACTGTTGCTTGTAAAACATTGTTTGACTGAGGGAATTGGGGTCAGATTCCAATTGATTTTTTCATAGGACATGAGGACACCCAACCCTCAAGCTGAACCCCGACGGCACCAGCTTTACGCGTTGCTCATCAAGCCCCCACAGCCCGCGATTTCAATTGCCGTTTGAGTTTGATCTCCACCGTTTTGCCCACGGCGTTGGCGGCGCGGATGAGGGTGTCGAGTTGCACCGATAAATTGGCCGGATCCAACACGCGGTCGAGCTGCGAGCGGCTGGTGGACATGCGCTGTGCCATGGCGACTTTGCTGAGTTTTCCGGCTTGCATGGCGTCGTCCAGTTGCTCCGCCAGCGCGCGCTTGAGTGCGCGAGCCTGCACCTCTTCAAAGAGGCCTTCTTCTTTCAGAAAATCATCAAAATTACTGCCGCGATGGGTGGTTGTGGTGAGCTTAGTCATGTTCGAATTCCTTTAAACGTTTGAGCGCCAATTCGATATCTGCTGGCACGGTCTGTTGCGTCTTTTTAATGAAGCTGTGCAGCAAAACCATTTCGGATTTCTCCACCGCAAACAGCACCCGCGCAATTCGGTTGCCGATGGTGCAACGCACTTCCCAAATAGGTCCGCGCAGGTGATCGACGCGCGGCTTACCTATCGGCCACTTGTATTGCACGTAGGCGATGTCTTCACCAATGGCTTGTCGATCCGCCTTGGGCAAAGCTTTTAGCCAATCTCGCACCGGCTCATCTCCCCCGGCAGTGCGGTAAAAAATGGCGGGAAGTTTGCGATTGGATGGCATGGTTTAGTGTACCGTAAAAGGTTCATTATAAAAACTTGAATTTTTGATAAAGGTCAATATGGCTTGCACACTAGAATACGCAGAGAATCAAGTCTTGTATTGCGATACCCCCGGCTGTTGTAAAACATTGTTTGACACATGGCGAGGCACCACTTACACTTTTCTACTCACATCCTTTGCCACCGACCCATCATGCAAGCCTCCCTCCGAAAACTAGGCAACTCCACCGGCCTGACCTTCCCCCCTGCCTTGTTGCGCGACCTGGGGCTGGTGGCGGGTCAGGTGGTGACGATTGACAAAACGGCAGATGGCAACTTGCTGCTGCGCCCGCAGCGTGAGCGCCGCAAGTACACGGCGGCAGAACTCAACGCCCAGTGCAAGGCCAAAGCGCCCATGCCTGCCGATTTGGTGGCGTGGGATCAGATGCGGTCTGTGGGCGACGAGACGCTTTGATGCGCCGCGCCAATACGCAACAGGGCGACATCGTTCTCATCACGCTTGACTCTACGGCAGGCAGCGAAATGCGAGGCACTCGCCCAGTGCTGGTGTTGTCAAACAAAGATTTCAACCTGGGTGGACGCGCACTGGTGGCGCCGATCACGCAGGGCGGTAATTTTGAGCGGGTGGCGGGCTGGGCCGTCACGTTGATGGGGTGCGGCACGGCAACACAAGGAGCCGTCGTCGTGAGCCAGTGCCGCGTGCTCGATCTAGCGGCCCGGGGAGCCAAACGGGTTGAAGCCGTACCGGCGGATGTGCTGGACGAGTGCCTGGCCAAGCTGGATGCGATTACGGCGCGGTGACAGCCCGCATCGTTTGCACATCAGTATCCAAATGGATACAATAAGCCTCGTGAACACCATCCATCGTTCAGATCAATTTGACACTTGGCTTGCGGCATTGAAGGACAAGATAGGCCGTGCCCGCATAGCGCTTCGCGTCCGCTCTGCCGAGCCTGGAAACTTTGGTGACTGAGAACCCGTCGGCGAGGGCGTTTCTGAAATGCGCATTCATTTCGGCCCTGGCTATCGCGTCTATTTCACCCGCCGTGGTGAGGTGCTCTATTTGCTTTTGTTGGGCGGCGACAAATCGTCGCAGAAGCGAGACATCAAACGCGCCATTGAGATGGCACGGACTTTGGATAAGGAGTAAGTTATGACCAAATTTTCCCCATTCGATGCTGCCGACTACCTCGACGACGAGGAAACCATATCGCACTACATCACGGCGGCGCTGGAAGACCCCAACCCCGATGTGTTTTTAACCGCCGTTCGAGACGTGGCGCGCGCCCGTGGCATGGCACAACTGGCAAAAGATACCGGCCTTGGCCGCGAAAGCCTCTACAAAGCGCTGACCCCTGGCGCCAAGCCGCGCTACGACACAATGCTTAAGCTTCTTCATGCGCTCGGTGTCAAGCTCTCTGCCTCTCCTGTTCATTCATGAGCGGAAGAGGCGGGTTGGGCGGTCACGTTGATGGGGTGCGGCACAACAACGCAAGGGGCCGTCGTCGTGAGCCAGTGCCGCGTACTCGATCTAGCGGCCTGGGGAGCCAAACAGGTTGAAGCCGTGCCGACGGCTGTATTAGACGAGTGCCTGGCTAAGCCGGAATCGATTACGGCGCGGTAACGGCCTGACCCCAAGCCTTCGCAAACCGCTGCGCTTGCACCCCCACCTGCTGCGCCGTCATGCCCGGTTTGTACAGCGCCGAGCCAATGCCAAATCCGTTGGCGCCTGCGCTGCGGTAAGGCGTCATGTTGTCGGGAGTGATACCGCCCACCGGCAGCAAACGCGTGCTCGTTGGCAACACGGCACGCAGGGCTTTGACGG
>JANPNG010000129.1:0-3599 GCA_031427355.1 Hylemonella sp. | reverse complement strand
CGGCACTTACGCTGGGCATGTTCATGGCGGTCGAGTGGGACCTGCGTGAGCACCGTATCCCCAACCTTCTGATCGTGTTGCTGCTGACTGCGGGGGTTGTCATGCATGCGGTAGGCCCGGCCAATGGGCGTGGCGGTCTTTTTGACGCATTCCCTGGTGCGCTGGGGGCCGTCAAAGCAGGGCTTGGGGTGCTGGCCGGTTTGGCCATATTCCTCCCCTTTTATTTATCTCGCTCCATGGGGGCGGGTGATGTCAAGCTCATGGCCGCTTTGGGGGCGTTTGTCGGGCCGGGTGAGGTGATTGGCCTCGCCTTGAGCGTACTCGTGGCGGGCGGTGTACTGGCTGTGCTTCGCATGCTGCTCAAACGCAATGGCCGACGTGTACTAGGAAACGTCAAGCTGGTATTCAGCGGTTTGGGGCATGGCGCTTCGCAGTTTGACCCAGTCACCCAATCGGCGGACCGCATGCCCTATGCCCTGTCGTTTGCAGCCGGCTTGTTGGCCTTCAGTTACTGGCGGCTCAGTGGTGGGATGCAGATTTTAGGTTTTTGATAATCAATGGGACACAGCCCCAAGGAAGGTGAAAAATGAAAAGCAGCAGAGCGTTAATCATGATTTTCGTTTCCCTCATTGCGGGCGCGTTGGCGGTCTGGCTGGCCAGCCGATGGGTGGGGCAGCAAGTCAATGAAAATTCCACCGTCATCGTGGTGGCCAACAAAGACCTGGACTCTGGCGCGCTACTCACGCCTGACATGCTGAATCCCGTCCCATGGCCTAACGCTTCCCTACCGGTTGGTGCCTTCACAGACCTGAAAAAACTCGAAACCCGAGTGGTGGGGGGGGCTACGATTTACAAGGGTGAACCACTGATGGAGGCCAAACTGGCCCCGGAGGGCTCATCGGGCGGCCTGTCGTCCATCATCCCCACCGGCATGCGGGCTATCAGTATCCAGGGCAATGAAATCTCGGGCGTGGCGGGCTTCGTCAGGCCCGGTAGCCTGGTGGACATCATGGTCAACACCCGAGATAAAAGCGAGAAGCCCATCTCCAAAATCGTGTTGGAAAAAATTCTGGTGCTGGCTACCGCCCAGGACGACAAGCGCGATCAAAACAAGCCCAAAGTGGTTAGCGCGGTCACGCTGCAAGTGGATCCATCCCAAGCCGAAAAAATTGACCTGGCTCGCAGCATCGGTACCTTGTCTTTGATACTGAGAAACCCGCTGGACAAGGCCGACACGCTAACCGATGGCGCGCGCAAAGATGACTTGATGGCCGGGGAAGTGCCCGCCAAGCCTGCTCCCGCTGCCGCACCTACAGCTACTAAGGCCGTAGCAGTCCGTAGCAGTGCGCCTAAGCCCAAAGCGGCCAGCGCACCGGTGGCGGAAAAGGCGGAAGTCATCGAAGTCATTCGCGGCATACAAAAAGCCAACTCTAATTTTTGAGGGGTCAACATGAAACAAGCACCAAAAACCATGCACCGTAGTCTTCGCCTGACCGCGATTGGCCTAGTGGTCACGTCCTTGGCCTGGGGGGCCGCAGGTCTGGCGCAAGCCCAGACACCCACCATCACCAAGGGCAACACCACGGCACCTTCCGCACCCATGAATCGCGGCGGCATGCCGATGAAAATGCCCATGCCAATGGCCGCAATGCCCACCAGCAATGAACCCACTGCCATTGGCCCGGCCATGAACTTGACCATTGGCAAGTCCACGCTCATGCGGCTTCCTTCCGCTGTGGATCGCATCTCTGTGGGCAACCCCTCTGTGGTTGACATCACACTCATCAGTCCATCGGAAATTTACCTGCTCGGCAAGAGCTACGGCGCCACCAACCTGGTGATCTGGCGCAAGGGCGGGGCCACGACCGCCATAGACGTGAATGTGGACATAGACATTGCGCGCATGGAGGCCAAACTGCGCGAACTCATGCCTGAAGAAAAAGGCATCCGGGTGCATGCTGTCGCTGATTCAGTCATATTGAATGGCGTCGTTTCCAGTGCGGTCAAAGCCAAGTACGCCGAAGACATAGCCAATGCCTTTGTGCGTGACATCAACCGATCATTGGTTTTGCCGGTCGTGGCCGGGGACAACCGGGTTCAATCGGGAACGGTGGTGGCGAGCACTGCCGCTGTGGCTGCCACAGCCAGTGCCAAGGTGATCAATCAACTCATGGTGGCCTCGGGCCAGCAGGTGATGCTGGAAGTCAAAGTGGCCGAGGTGTCCAAAACCCTGCTGGACAAGCTGGGGGCCAGCTTGGGCGTTAGCGCAGCCAACGGGGGCATCAGCTACGGCATCTTGTCGCAGTTCTTGAGCGGCGGCAAAGGCATCTTCAACATCATTGCCGATAACGGCAACAAGTTCAGTGTGGACGCCCAAAAGGACGAAGGCCTGATCAAAATCCTGGCCGAGCCCAACATCATCTCCCTCAGCGGCCAAGAAGCCAGCTTCTTGGCGGGCGGCAAAATTTTCATCCCGGTGGGCCGCGTTAACTCCCTCACAGGTGGCAGCACGATCACCCTGGAAGAAAAAGAATTTGGTGTCGGTCTCAAATTCACCCCCACGGTGCTGGAGGGTGGGCGCATTCACCTGAAGGTAGCACCCGAGGTTTCGGAGCTGTCCAAAACAGGCTCCGCCTTCTCAACCATCAATGGCGAAACCTCCGTTCTCCCCAGCATCTCCACACGGCGCGTGCAGACCACCGTGCAGTTGATGGACGGGCAAAGCTTCGCCATTGCCGGGTTGATCAAAAACAACGTCAATGAATCCGTCAAGCGGGTGCCCTTGTTGGGTGACATCCCCATTCTGGGCGCCCTGTTCCGCAGCAGTGAGTTCCAGACTGACCGCACGGAATTGGTGTTCCTCATCACACCCCGGCTGGTCAAGCCCTTGGATGTTGCGCCGGCCCTGCCGACTGACAGCTTTACGCCACCCAGTCGAAGTGAGTTCTTCTTTGGCGGCAAGCTGGAGGGTAGCGGGCATCCCGATGTGCCGCCCGATAGGCCCACCACCCCGGCAACCCAGCCAGGCACAGCGCCAGTAGCACAACCGCAAGCCGGTGGGTTTGAACTCAAATAAAGGAGCGCCGCCATGACTATCAAAATCACCCCCCGCGTGTTGTTGACCGCAACGACCATCGGGCTCATGGTGCAGCTCACCGGCTGTGGCTCCACCACGCCTGACTTGGACGCCAAGTTCGGTGATGCCGTGCGCACCGTGCGCCAACAGCAAACCCTGAACCCGGCAGCACCCACGGGCAATAACCCCGTGATCGGCATCGATGGCCTAGCCGCCACCAGCGCTCAAGACCTTTACCGCGAGTCATTCAAGACACCGCCCAAAACTTTTGACCCTGGGGTGGGCACCCGGTAGTGAGGCCAGACCGCGATTCACACGCACGGAGCGCTCGTCATGCCAAAGCTCAATTCAATGCCTAACAGGCAGCACCGCCATCAACAGCGTGGCGTGGTCATGATTTTGTTTGGCTTGTCGATTGCTGTCTTGATTGGTTTTCTGGCCCTGGTGATTGATTTGGGGCGAACTTACGTCGTTCGCACCGAGTTGCAAAACGCGGCGGACGCGGCGGCGCTGGCAGGGGCGA
>JANPNG010000128.1:0-11244 GCA_031427355.1 Hylemonella sp. | reverse complement strand
GTTGCTGCCCACCGTGGCCAGCGTCATGGCATTGGGCTCGGGGATCTCGGCATTGATGGCCTCGTGCAGCCATTGGTCGAACTGTTGCAGCGGATCCGCCTGTGAGGCGGTTTCGTTGAGTTCAGCGCGTTCGTAGGTTTTGCGCAGGTCAGAAATTTTCGTCATACTCGCAGTATAGAAAATCAATTATCGAGACTGGACACAAACATGGAAAGTTTAGACCTTCGGGTATTGGGTGATGCGCTCGCTTGGAAGCAATCGGGCCACAAAGTCACGCTGGTGACGGTAGTGCAAACCTGGGGCAGCGCGCCGCGCCCACCTGGGGCCATGCTGGCCGTGCGGGATGACGGCTTGGTCAGCGGCTCGGTCTCTGGCGGCTGTGTGGAGGATGATTTGATTGCACGCACCAAGGCTTCCTTCAAAACAGCCGCACTGGATGAGGCGGACAAGTTGCCTTCGATGATTGCCTACGGTGTGAGCCAGGAAGAAGCCGCGCGCTTTGGCTTGCCCTGCGGCGGCTCGCTGCGTCTGGTGCAAGAGCCTTTGCTGGACACGGCTTGGGTCGTCGACTTGCTGGCGCGCACGGCTGCGCATCAACTCGTGCGCCGCACCGTGCATCTGAGCACCGGCCAAGTTGAGTTGGCAGTAGCCGAGCGCGGCGAGCAAATGCAGTTTGATGGCACAACCCTGTCCAGCGTGTTTGGCCCGAAATGGCGTTTGCTACTGATTGGGGCCGGACAGCTCTCGCAAGCGGTGGCGCACATGGCGGCCTTGCTGGACTTTGAAGTGCTGGTCTGTGACCCGCGTGAGGAGTACGCGCACGGCCTGGACTTGGTGGGCGTGCAGCGCGTGTTGGGCATGCCCGATGACGTGGTGCGTGATCTGGTGCCCGATGCCCACACCGCGATTGTGGCGCTCACGCACGACTCCAAGCTGGACGACATGGCTTTGATGGAGGCGCTCAAATCGGCGGCTTTTTATGTCGGTGCGCTGGGTTCGCAACGCAACCAGGGCGTGCGCAAGAAGCGGCTGGCTGAGCATTTTGATCTGACGTCCGATGAGTTGGCGCGTCTGCATGGCCCGGTCGGGCTGGCGCTAGGGGCCAAGACCCCGGCTGAGATTGCCGTGTCCATCGTGGCGGAGATCGTGCAGGTCAAAAATGCGGTGAACCCATCCGTCAAATCTGTGCTGGGTTGTGTCGTCGCTTGAGTTGAAGGCGGCGGCGCTTGAGGGGGTGCTGCCGGTAGTCATCGTGTTGGCCTCCGGGCGCGGTGAGCGCTTTTTTGCGTCTGGCGGCAACACGCACAAACTTCACACCTTGCTCGGCGACAAGACCGTGTTGCAACACACGTTAGACGCAGTGCGCGCCAGCGGTCTGCCCTGGCATTTGGAGGACGCAGCTCATCCCGGCATGGGCGACTCGATAGCCGCTGCTGTGCGTGCCACCGCAGATGCTCCTGGCTGGTTGATCCTGCCCGCCGATCTACCGCTGATTCGCCCCGACACCTTGCGCCAAGTGGCCCTGGCTGACCCGGCGCATGCCGTGGTCGTTCCTGTGTTTGAGGGGCAGCGCGGCCATCCGGTGCGGTTTATGAAAAGCTGCGGCCCGCAGCTCATGAATTTAGAAGGAAATCAGGGTGCAGCCAAGGTGGTTCGTGCACAAGCAGCTATCGAAATGATAGTGAATGACATCGGTTGTGTCACCGACATCGACACCGTGACGGACTTACAGCGGGCAGAAACCTTGCTCAACACGCTGGCTCAATAGCACACTCAATAGCCTCTGCCGGTTGAGATCGGCTGCGACAGGCTGATCACCGCGCAGGCCAGGCGTGGCCCCGCATTGCCCGTGGGCTGGGTCGTGAAGTCGTCCGGGTCGCGGTGCACGATCAGGCCACGGCCCACAATGTTGGACGCGCCTGAACCCACTGCAATGCTGCTGGATTCGAAGTTGAAGCGCGCCGTGCCGCTGGCATCGGCCTTCAGACTGGGCAGATCGCCGACATGGTGCATGGCCTGGTGGTGGGCGCCATGAGCGCTTCCCATGGGGTTGAAGTGACCGCCGGTGCTCATGCCATCGCCGCTGGAACAGTCCCCCTTGTCATGCACATGAAAACCGTGCTCGGCATTGGGCTTGAGGCCCTTGACTTCACCCGAGACCATCACCTTGTCACCCTGCTGGGTGAAAGTGACGCTCCCACTGGTGCTGTTGCTGCGCGTGGGCTGGAGTTGGGCTGTCGCCGTGGGGCTGCTGGGTGAGGAGGCGCAGGCCGTCAGCACAAGGGCCAATGCGAGCGGGGTGAGGATTTGAATCATGGACGTCTCCTGAGGGGTGTCTGGAGACTGTAGTCCAGAGCGTCGGCAGTTACAAGTCGAACTTGTTTGTCGAATCAGTTAACCGCACTCAGAAGGCTCGCTGGATCAGCTCGATCTTGTAGCCATCCGGGTCGGTGACAAAGGCGATGACGGTGTCGCCGCCCTTGACGGGGCCAGGTTCGCGCGTGATGTTGCCCCCGCCAGCACGAATTTTTTCGCAAGTGGCGTAAATGTCAGGCACACCCAGGGCGATGTGGCCGTAGGCCGTGCCCATCTCGTAAGCGTCCACGCCGTAGTTGTAGGTCAGCTCAATCTCGGCTTGGTCTGGGTTGCTGCCGTAGCCGACAAAGGCGAGTGAGTACTTCTGGTCGGGGCGATCGGTCGTGCGCAGCAGGCGCATGCCCATGACCTGGGTGTAGAAGTCAATAGCGCGTTGCAAGTTGCCGACGCGCAGCATGGTGTGGAGGAAGATCATGATTTTTCTCGTGAAGAGTTGGGGAGGTCAAAAACAAGACACGTGGTGGTGGCGTGCGCGTACAGCGTGCCGTCTGGCCCGACCAGCCGCGCCTCGGCGGTGGCCAATTGGCGACCACAGTGGACGACCTTGCCCTCGGCCCGCACGCGCGTGACCTTGGGGGTGAGGGCCTTGACCAGGTTCACGTTCAATTGCGTGGTGGTATAGCCGCGCCCTGAGGGCAGCAGGGTGTGCACGGCACAGCCCAGGGCTGAGTCCAGCAGGGTGGCAAACCAGCCGCCATGCACCGTGCCCAGGGGGTTGCCATGCTGAAGGCCGGGCGTGCCTTGAAACACGGCTTCACCCGATGCCACATGGAGGAGCAAAAAATCAAGGGTATCGAAAATGGGGGCATAGGGCAGTTCGCCCTGAAGCATGGCTTGCAGGGTTTGCAAACCGTTTTTGCTGCCGATTTGAGCCAACGTAGAAACGCCAGCGCCCGGACCTGCGTCCTGACGCTGGCGTACCCGCGTTTCCTCAGTCAGCCACTGGTCCAGGGTTGTGGCGTGAGTGGCGGTTGTCATGGCGTGATCTTAGCGGTTGAAAGAGCCGCGCGAACCACCGCCACCACCACCATAGCCGCCACCGCCGCCAGAGCCACCACCATAGCCGCCACCGCCACTGCGGCTGCGATTGCCACCCCCAAAGCCGCCACCGCCGCCACCACGACGAGCGCCACGCTCGGCCATCATGTCAACGCTGGTGCGCATCGGGTCGGGTTGGCCTTGGGCCGCGCGCGGTGCACTCTGGCGAGGTTCAGAGTTGTAGCCAGATGCGGCTGAGCGCGGCTGGCCTTGGCTGAAACCTTGACCGCGTCCTTCTTGCGGGGGGCGCGGGCCTTGGGCGCGGGGGGAAGGCTGACCACCATAGCCGTTGCCATTGCCGTTGACATTGCCCGAGCCGGTGCTGTGACGGGGTTGACCGGCTGGTTTGCGCGGTGCGTTGCCGCCCCGGCCACCACCACCGCCGCCGCCACCACCGCTGCGTCCGCCACGGTCACCCTGGCTGGCGCGGCTTTCGCTTACGCGCTGCATCATCTCGCTGCGGGCCGCTTTGGCGGCGGCCTGCATCACGTCACGGCTTGGGGGCTTGCCTGCGCCGCCCCAGATGGTTTGGCGGCCCATGGCAATGGGTTCGCCTTTTTCACCTGGCTCGGGGCCAAAGCCTTCCACCACTTTGACTTCAATCGTCTGTTTGGTGAAGCGCTCGATGTCTTGCATGAAGCCTTCTTCGTCCAGGCACACCAGGTTGACGGCAGCACCATCCGCACCGGCGCGGCCGGTGCGGCCAATGCGGTGCACATAGTCTTCGCTGACGTTCGGGATCTCGTAGTTCACCACATGCGGCAGGTCATCGATGTCGATGCCGCGTGCGGCAATGTCGGTGGCCACCAGGGCGCGGATGTCGCCGCTCTTGAAGCCGGCCAGCGCTTGTGTGCGCGCCGCCTGGCTCTTGTTGCCGTGCAGGGCCATCGCCTGAATGCCGTTCTTGCTCAGAAACTCGGCCACGTTATTGGCGCCAAATTTGGTGCGGGTGAACACCAGCACCTGGCTCCAGTTGTGCTCGTTGATGATGTGGGCTAGCAGGGCTTTTTTCTTGCCACGTCCTACGGGGTGAATGGTCTGAGTGATGCGCTGCACTGTGGTGTTGCGCGGGGTGACCTGCACACTTTGCGGGTTCTTCAGAAGGTTGTTGGCCAGGTCACGAATTTCGTCGCTGAAGGTGGCCGAGAACAGCAGGCTTTGCTTTTCTTTGGGCACCACCGCCAGCACTTTTTTCACGTCATGGATGAAGCCCATGTCCAGCATGCGGTCAGCCTCGTCCAGCACCAGCATCTGCACCTGGCCCAGGTCCAGCACGCCTTGTTGCAGCAGGTCGAGCAAGCGGCCGGGTGTGGCCACCAAAATGTCCACGCCTTTTTTGACTTTGGAGATTTGCGGGTTCATGCCCACACCGCCAAAAATGACGGTGGAGGTCAGTTGCAGGTACTGGCCGTAGGTGCGCACCGATTCTTCCACCTGCGCAGCGAGCTCGCGCGTGGGGGTGAGCACCAGGGCCCGGATGCCCGTGCCGCCAAATTTGTTTTGAGCGCTGCGGCTCATGCTCAGCTTGTGCAGCATGGGCAGCACAAAGGCAGCGGTTTTGCCGGTGCCGGTCTGGGCGCCACCGAGCAGATCATGGCCGTCGAGCACAACAGGGATGGCCTGGGCCTGAATGGCCGTGGGGGTTTCGTAGCCTTGCTCGCGCACGGCTTTAAGGATGGCCGGAGCCAGGTTCAATTCTTCAAAGTTCATAAAAAGGCGCTCGTCCTGAGCGCTGGGATATCGGCCTGTTCAGTTGCTGTGGCAACTGGCCAGTTATAGGCAGACGGGGTACAAAATTGGGGCGAGATCTGTGAAGGCTGCCCCCAGCAAGGTGCTGATGTCGCGGGCAACTGGAGTGCCGCAACGAGGGCGATTGTCTCATGCTTTGCCAAAATGGTGTTTGCGTGCACTTTCTCCGTAAACTTTGTGCATTCCCGTAACAGGGTGTTGCGCAGGCTGTTCATGTCGGGCTGTAGCAGTGAAAATGCGCCAAGGGTCGGGGTTCCTCGGCCATGAAAGCCCTGTTGGATGAAAAAGTTCCTCATACGGCGCATAGGCCTGTCTGACGACCCGGGTCACTCGCGCCCCACCTTGCACGACTGCATTGAAGCGGTGCTGGCGCAGTCCGGTGCGCTGATGGAGGGCGTGATCAAGGGGCTGGAGGTTATTTCCAGTCAAGCCCAGCCCAAGGTGGCGCAAATCAGCCATCGGTCCATCAGCAAGGCGGCTATGGAGCAACTGCGCCTCCAGGCTGAATCCGTTAATGCCCTGTTCAGCGAGAAATTGCGTTTGGCCATCTACCAAACGGGCTCGCAGGAATCGACGCGGCCGGACATGATGCGCTTTGACGACTTCCAGCTCCTGGATGAAGCGCAGATCGACGCCAATATCGAATACGCCATGGCGCAGCAGGAAATCCAGATCGCGGTGAATGACGTACTGCCGCCCCTGGATGCGCTGATCAGCAGCTTGCTGGGTTGGGTCACCGTTCGCGCCCAACTCAACCCCCTGCGGCCCGAAATGTTTGCTCGCGCCCTGCGCGAAACCCTGGTGCACCACGTGGCGAGCGAAGAAGAACGCAACGGCTTGGTCACCCCGGCGGCTGGTTTTCTGGGGGTCAACCTGCGCCAGCTCTACACGGAGCTGACCGACTGGCTGCGCTCACAGGGCATTGAGCCCGCCGCGACCCAGGTCTCGTCATCAGGGGCAGGGGTGGGTTCCCGTGCCAAAGGGGCTGAGACTTCGGTGAGCCGCACCCTGCTTACGCTCGATAAACTGCGCAAATTGTTGTCCGGTGAGCTGGATGCCGGGGGACAAAACGGTGAGCGGGATTTTCAGCACACCGTGCCCGCCTCCATGGTGGCGCTGGAAGACTTGCGCTTGGTCGAGCCCATGATGAAGCGGCTCAATGAGCGCGCCAAACAAGATCAACAAGACCCAAACCCAAGCGCTGGACGATCCGCCTCGTCGGTGGAGCGGGAGCCAAACCAAAGCAAAAAACTGGGCAAGCAGTTGGGCCAAGAGGTGGTGCGCCTGATGTTGGACAACCTCATGCAGGACCACCGCCTGTTGCCGCAGGTGCGCGAGCAGGTCAAGGCGCTGGAGCCTTTGTTCATCACGCTATCGCAGTCAGACCCGCGCTTCTTCAGTGATCGCAAACATCCGGCCCGCCAACTGCTCGATAAGCTGACCCACCGCAGCCTGGGCTACGCCAGTGAGAGTGACCCCGGCTTTCATCCGTTTATCAGTTCTGTGGCTCAGGCGATTGGCGCCCTGGCCGATGAGCAGGGCGAAGCCCCGTCATTCACGCAGGTGCTTGCAACGTTAGAGGCGAAATGGGCTTTGGCCGATCTCACAAAACACACGCATCAGGAAGAAGCCGCCAAAGCCCTGCTGCATGCCGAACAGCGCAACCTGCTGGCGCAACGCCTGGCGGTCGATTTTCAGGAGCGCGTCAAGGGCACACGCGTGCCCGAGAGGGTGAGCGCCTTCCTCTGCGGTCCGTGGGCTCAGGTGGTGGCCGAGTCGCAACTCAGCGGGGCTGAGGGTCGCTCAGACGCCGACGGCTATCTGGCCCTGGTGGACGATTTGATCTGGAGCGTGCAGCGCCGCTTGGCCCGGCGTAACCGGACCCGGCTGGTGCAACTGGTGCCTGTCTTGCTGGGCAAGCTGCGCCAGGGTTTGCAACTCATTCAGTACCCGCAGGAGCGCATTCCGGTTTTCTTTGATGAGTTGATTCGCCTGCATGAGCGCGCTTTTGAAGGGCCTCGCTCCGTCGCGCCCTCGCACCCGGACGTTACGCTAGACGCTATCGAAATGGTGGAAGATACCGAGAGCGATGGCAGAAAAAGTCAAATGGATGAGGTGGATTTTCAGGATGCAGAGGTCTTCTGGGTGGGACAGGACGAGGCCGCCCATGCGGGTTACCTGGCCGAGGATTCGGTTCTGTCGGCAGAACTGGCTGGGCAGGCCGGCTCGGCGCAGCCGCAGCCCCGCGCGTGGAGCGCGTATGACCTGGTTATTGGCTCCTGGGTGGAGCTTTACCTCAAAGACAAATGGGTGCGTGTGCAGCTCACTTGGGCCAGCCCGCACCGCAGCCTGTTCATGTTTGTGTCGGGCAAGGGCACCGCTCACTCCATGTCCCGGCGCACCATGGAGCGTTTGCGCAACCGCGACCTGATGCGGGTCGTCACCGATGTGCCGGTGGTGGACAACGCCCTGGACGGCGTGGCCCAAGCCGCCTTGCGCAACGACCGCGAACAGTCCATGAGTCGCTTCTGATTGCTTCTGCCCGGATGGTTGCCCGGACGCTTGAGGCTGGGGCGCGGATAATACGCGGTTTACCCTGACCAACCAAGACTCTCGATGGCTCAATACGTTTTCTCCATGAACCGGCTCGGCAAGATCGTGCCGCCGAAGCGCTACATCCTCAAAGACATCTCTTTGAGCTTCTTCCCCGGCGCCAAAATCGGCGTGCTGGGCACCAACGGCTCGGGCAAGTCCACCTTGCTCAAAATCATGGCCGGGGTTGACAAAGAATTTGAAGGCGAGGCCATCCCCATGGCCGGGCTCAACATCGGCTACCTGCCGCAGGAACCCCAGCTTGACCCCAATGAGACCGTGCGCGAAGCGGTTGAAGGCGGCATGGGCGAGAGCAAGGCCGCGCAGGCCCGGCTGGAAGAGGTGTACGCCGCCTACGCCGAAGAAGACGCTGACTTCGATGCACTGGCCGCCGAGCAGGCCAAGCTGGAGGCCATCATCGCCACATCGGGTGATGGCGGCGAGCATCAATTGGAAATTGCCGCCGACGCGTTGCGCCTGCCCCCGTGGGACGCGAAGATCGGCCTGCTGTCGGGCGGTGAGAAGCGCCGCGTGGCGCTGTGCCGCCTGCTGCTGAGCAAGCCCGACATGCTGCTGCTCGACGAGCCCACCAACCACCTGGACGCTGAATCGGTCGATTGGCTGGAGCAGTTCCTCCAGCGCTACTCCGGCACTGTGGTCGCCATCACCCACGACCGCTATTTCCTGGACAACGCCGCCGAGTGGATTTTGGAGATGGACCGGGGCTCCGGCATTCCCTACAAGGGCAACTATTCCAGCTGGCTGGAGCAAAAACAAGAGCGCTTGTCGCAAGAGCAAAAAGGCGAGGAATCACGCGCCAAGGCCTTGAAGAAAGAGTTGGAATGGTCGCGCCAGAACCCCAAGGCGCGTCAAGCCAAGAGCAAGGCCCGACTGGCCCGTTTTGAAGAACTGTCTGACTTTGAATACCAAAAGCGCAACGAAACCAATGAGATCTTCATCCCCGTGGCCGATCGCCTGGGCAATGAAGTCATTGAGTTCACCGACGTCAGCAAATCCTTTGGTGACCGCTTGCTGATTGACAAGCTCAGCTTCAAAATTCCAGCGGGTGCGATTGTGGGCATCATCGGCCCCAACGGCGCGGGTAAATCCACCCTGTTCAAGCTCATCGCGGGCAAGGAGCAACCCGATAGTGGTGAAGTCAAAATCGGCTCCACCGTGAAGATGGCGTTTGTTGACCAGCACCGCGATGACTTGGCGAACGAGAAAACCGTGTGGGAAGACGTCTCGGGCGGTTTGGACATTCTGAACGTGGGCAAATTCCAGATGGCCAGCCGGGCCTACTGCGGGCGCTTTAACTTCAACGGCGGCGACCAGCAAAAGCGCGTGGGCACGCTCTCAGGTGGTGAGCGCGGCCGCTTGCACCTGGCCAAGACCCTGATCGCGGGCGGCAATGTGCTCATGCTTGACGAACCCTCCAACGACCTGGACGTGGAAACCCTGCGCGCGCTGGAAGACGCGCTGCTGGAGTTTGCCGGCAGCATCATGGTCATCAGCCACGACCGCTGGTTCCTGGATCGCATCGCCACCCACATCCTGGCCGCTGAAGGCGACAGCCAGTGGACCTTCTTCAACGGTAACTACCAAGAGTACGAAGCCGACAAGAAGAAGCGCCTGGGTGAAGAGGGTGCCAAGCCGCACCGCATGCGCTTCAAGGCGCTGAAGTAAACAAATTAAACGGGCTCAGGCCCGTTTAATTTTTTGACGAACCAGTTCAATGTGATTACGCAGCGAGTAAAGCTCGTCTGCGTAAGACAGCGGCACGGTGATTTGTTCTACCCGTTTTTCCAACCGGTTCAATGAGTCCAGCAAGTCCTGGCTGGGCTCGGGTGGCTCGCTCTCCAGTCGGTCTTCAATCTCACGCAACTGTCCATACCAGCGAAACACCCGCGAGCGAATCCTGAATTCGTACAAGGGGGGCACGATGCGACTCAAGGGCAGCAAAATCGCGAGGATGATGCCCAGCGCCAGCCACATGCGCTCCATCAAATTGGCGAGCAAAAACGGCAAATAGCGTTGCAGCAGCGGCACGCCCTGGCGCACGGTCCGTTCAGCCTCTTTGGCCAGCGGAAACTCATTGTTGGCCAGGTTCGGGTACTCATGCGCCCGGTTGAACCAGCCCGCCTTGTCGTGTTGCTTGAGCGAGGCTTGCGAAAACAGTTGCTTCAAAGCCGGGTGCACGTCTTGCCGCGCCAGCAGGGTGGCCGTGGTGGCAATCAGGCGCACATCCTGCACCGGCACGTTGGCCGAGAGGTCAACCACCCCTTGCGGCAACGTCACCGGGCTCAGGAAAGAAAAGCGTCGCGCATAGGCCTCATTCTGCGCAAAGTTCATCAGCTTCACGCCCGGCGTTTGCAGCAGCATCTGCACCATCAAGGACTCGGGGGCGGATGCAAACACCACAGCATCCAGCTCGCCATTGAGAAAAGCCACCGTGGACGGCGTTTGCCCCAGTTGCGAGAGTTTCAGACTCTTGGTGTCAATGCGGTTGGCCTCAAACAGTTTGTCCATTAAACCGGGGATGCCACTGCCCTCGGCCCCCACATTGATGCGCAGACCCTTCAGGTCTGCCAGTGAATTGAGAACGCCGGTGGCCGATTTTTGACGCGCTACCTGTTCGCGGTAAAACAGCCAGACCGGCTCCAGAAACAGACTGCCCAGGGATTCGAGTTCGTTCTCATGGTCAATCAGCAACTCGTTGCTGCCGCCCTTCACAAATGCCAGGTCCACCGTGCCCCCGCGCAGCATTTCCAGGTTTTGCGTGGAGCCCTCGGTGGTGATGAGCTTGACCTCAATGCCATTGCGCGCCAGCTCGGCGGCATAGCGTTTGCCAAACTCGGCATAGGCACTTTGCGCCGGGCCAGTGGCCAGCGTGACCTGCTTGGGCGGCGTCGGGTCCAGCCACCAGTAGGCCAGCCCCAGCAACACCAGTGTGAGCAAAACAAAAGGCCCACCTGAGACCAGCAGGTCGCGCAGGGAGAGGAGGGTGTAGCGGATGGCTTTGGTCATGGGGTAGGGCGAGACAAGTCGAAGCGTAGTGCCACATCGTCAGCGTTGCCAAACTCAGGCCACACCAAGGCATCGTCCTTGGTTCGTGCCACGCGTTGGCTGTCTTCCGCCCAGCCCTGGCGTGGGTTGAGTGTCAACGGTCGAGTTTTAGCCACGGTTTTGGAACTTTTAATTGTGCAAATGGGAGTGCGCATGGTTTCCTCTCCGTGTTCAAAATCCACGCAAGGTTAGCACCCTAGGCCCTGGAATTGTAAAAGCGGGTGAACGTTGCCACCCACCCGCTAAAGCCACACCAAGTGCGGGTGGAGTCTCGGCCATAATTTGAATTGGAAGCGGTGTATTCGAAGCAGCTGATCCGCTTGGTATGGAGAGATTTGCGTGATGCATCCCATTGGAAGCAAGCGTGGGTCTGAGCCGGCCTGCAAGGCGCGCAGTGGTTTTCCCGACAATGTCCGACAACAC
>JANPNG010000127.1:0-2282 GCA_031427355.1 Hylemonella sp. | reverse complement strand
CATCATCGCCCACAGCGGTGAAGCGCGCATGGTTCGGGTCATGGCTGCCCACCAGCAGTTTGAGCACTTCGTACTGCGTGGCATTGGTGTCCTGGTACTCGTCCACCAGCACATGGCCCATCAGCTTTTGCCACTTAGTGCGCACGTCTTCATGGTCTTTGAGCAGCTTGAGCGGCAAGCCGATCAGGTCGTCAAAGTCCACGCTTTGGTAGGCCGTCAGCCGTTCTTCGTAGTGCGCCATGATGCGCGCCGTGACGCGCTCGTTGTCGTCCTTCGCCTGCGCTTCGGCCTGCGCCGCGTTCAGCCCCTGATTTTTCCAGGCGCTGATGGCCCACTGCCATTGGCGCGCCGTGGCCACATCAACCGAGCCGCCGGCGTCTTTCAAGATGCTGGTCACGTCGTCGGTGTCCAGAATCGAGAACTTGGGCTTCAGGCCCAGTACCTCGCCATCCGCACGCAGCAGGTGCACGCCCAGCGCGTGAAAAGTGCAGATGCGCACGTCCTTGGCAGCCCGGCCAATCAAGCCCTTGGCGCGCTCGCGCATCTCGGCAGCGGCCTTGTTGGTGAAGGTGATGGCGGCGATACGCTGCGGTGCCATACCCGCCTGGATCAGCCGTCCGATCTTGTGCGTGATGACGCGCGTCTTGCCCGAGCCCGCGCCCGCCAGCACCAGGCAGGGGCCATGCATGAAATTGACCGCTTCTTGTTGTGCGAGATTGAGACCGGGGGAGGGGGGAGAAGATGACATTCAGAAATCGCTTAGCAGAACCGGGAATGATACCGACTGGATTCCCGTCTGCGCGGGAAAACGAAGTTTCAGCGAAGACTAACTTGTACTCAAGTTAGGTCGTAGCTCAGTAGTGTCCCAACGTTTTTACATCAGGACATCGTAACCCAATGATTTACCTTGATTTTTTGGCATTTCAGTCTGGTCTCGATTTGAACGTCGACTCCATGACTTATGGTCTTTTGCGTCTACACGCAAAGGACCGCTATGAACCAAGGCAAGCTTGTTTTTTCTCAACTCATGTCATTCCTGCCGCTGAGCACTTTTCGCCGTTGCGTTGCCACGCACCGAGGCGACCACAAGGTCCAGGACTTCACCTGTATGGACCAGTTCTTGACGATGGCTTTCGCGCAGTTAACTTACCGCGAGTCCCTGCGCGATATCGAGCTCAACCTTCGCGCCCAGGCCAAGCGTCTATATCACATGGGCTTGCGTTGCAAGACCGTTTCCCGCAACACGCTGGCCAACGCGAACGCTACTCGGCCCTGGCAGATCTACGCCGACTTTGCGCAACACTTGATTGCCATGGCGCGGCCGCTGTACGCGCAAGACCCGCTGGCGACCGAGCTGGACGCCACGGTCTATGCCTTCGACGCCACCACGATCGACCTGTGTCTGTCGGTCTACCCGTGGGCACCGTTTCGAGCGCACAAGGCAGCTATCAAACTTCACACCCTGCTGGACCTGCGCGGCTCCATTCCCACGTTCATTCACATCACAGACGGCAAGACGCACGAGGTCAACACCTTGGACCTGCTGCACATCGAGTCCGGTGCTTTTTACCTGCTCGATCGCGGATACCTCGATTTTCAGCGGCTGTTTGTGATCCATCAAGCCAGCGCCTTTTTTGTCACCCGCGCCAAGTCCAACACCCAATTCAAGCGCCGCTACTCCAACCCCGTGGACAGCGCCAGCTCGACCATTGTGTGCGACCAAACGGGAGTCTTGAGAGTTTTGTCCTCCAGCAAGGACTATCCAGCGACGCTGCGGCGCGTGGTCGCCAAGGACGAGAGCGGCAAACGGATCGCGTTTTTGACCAACAACTTCGCCATCAAAGCCGAGTTGATCGCAGACCTGTACCGCCAACGCTGGCAGGTCGAGTTGTTCTTCAAGTGGATCAAGCAGCATCTGCGAATCAAGACGTTTTACGGGACCACCGAGAACGCGGTCAAGACGCAAATCTGGATTGCAGTCAGCACTTACGTGCTGATCGCCATTGCAAAAAAACGTTTGCATCTGCCCAACAGTCTTCATGAAATTCTACAAATCTTGAGTTTGACCATGTTTGAAAGAACCCCAATAAATCAACTACTTACACCGCCCACATCCGACAAAGATTCAGAATTTGAGCCCCTACAGCTCTCGCTCCTCTGAAAAACGTTGGGACACTACTGGTCGTAGCTAATGACGAAGAGAGCCGGGAAGGACGCATGGAATAAATTCGCGCATGGCGAATTCAGCCTGCGTGTCTGCTGGGAGAATACGGGCTGTGCTT
>JANPNG010000126.1:0-13516 GCA_031427355.1 Hylemonella sp. | reverse complement strand
GCCCAACGCATCGGCCTTGGCCACAATCTCTGGTGCCCCCTCCCCCATAACGACGTGCAAGTGCCAACGGATGGATGCTGCGTCCAGCAACTGGCGCGCCTGCGCGGTGGCTGCCCATCCGCATCGAGGCAATTCGGTCTCGGCGGCTTCCTTGTTCAGCCAGGGTTGCACATGCACTAAATCAAGCTCAGCGCCCCGCTCCAGTGCCATCAAATCAGCCACCATCGCAACAGCGCGCAACGAGCAGGCCGAGCCATCGACGGCCACCAGCCAGCGTGCGCCGCGCTGTGCACCACGTACGGCACCAGCGGCGTGCCAGGTCACGCCGACGAGCCGACCCATGTCGTCGCGCTGTTCCGTGTCAATCGACGGCATGGCATCTGGCTCTCGTATTGCAACATCGGTCATAAAACACTCCTGGACGGCTTGCGGGTCGACAGCTTGAGGCTGAGGACAACGGAAATCAGGATGATGGAGCCCACGATCAACAGTGACCACTGCACCGGAATATGGAACCAAGGTATGGCCAGCATCTTGCCGCCGATAAAGACAAGTACCAGCGCCAGTCCGTACTTCAGCAGATGAAAACGTTCGGCCATGTCGGCCAACAGAAAATACAGCGCCCTCAAACCCATAATCGCGAATATGTTGGAAGTGAAAACGATGAACGGATCGGTGGTGACGGCGAAGATGGCCGGGATGCTATCGACCGCAAAGACCAGGTCGCTAAACTCAATCATCATCAGCACCAGGAACATTGGCGTTGCATAACGCAGCCCGTTGATGCGGACGAAAAAAGCCTCGCCATGAAAACCTGGGGTGATGCGCATGTGGCTGCGCAGCCAGCGCAGTAAGGGGTTTTTCTCCAGGTCGGGCTTGTGCTCGGCGAAGATCAACATTTTGATCCCCGTCACCAGCAGGAACAGGCCGAAAACATAGAGTATCCAGGCGAACTCCGATACCAGCCACACGCCAGCCAGAATCATCCCGGCGCGCATGATGATGGCACCGATGACGCCAAACAACAGCACGCGGCGCTGCAACTCCGCCGGCACGGCGAAGTAGGTGAAGATCATCACGAACACGAACATGTTGTCCACCGACAGCGACTGCTCAATTAGGTAGCCGGTGAAAAACTCAAGTGCCTTGCGGTTGGCCATCTCGCGCCCTGCCGTGCCGTCCAGATACCACCATAACAAGACACCGAAGCCGATAGCTAGCGTGACCCATGCGGTCACCCAACTCCCGGCCTCTTTAACCGAGACGCGGTGCGCCTTGTTGCCGCCAAGGATGAATAAATCCAGCGCGAGCATGGCCAGCACGAAGACGATGAAACCGAGCCACATGGGGCCGGTGGCAAACGATTCGATATTACTCATGGCGTGTTCTCTGGTGTGGGTTGAGATCAGCGCTCGCGACTGCTTGGCGACAGGTCAATTGGTCACTGTCAACAAAAGGAAAATTCCTGCTGCGATCCCTGCAGGAACGCCAACGCGCTCCACCATCGAGGCCGCGTCCCCGGCAATGACTTCTACGGGCACTGAGGATCGCTCGATCACCTTAATGGTAACCGAGTCTTCGACCCAGCGAACCAAGGAATTCTTACGCGCGGCGCCCATCACAATGCGATCACACTGGAGCCGACGGGCAGCATCCGCAATGCAATCAGCTCTGTCGCCGATTTGGGTATGGATGGTGTATGGAACGCCAGCACGGTTCAGCACCTGCCGAGCGGGCGAAAGTGCGGCCTCGGACTGCTCTTGATGGAACGCCCTTCGGCTAGATCTGCTGGTAAGGCGGGCGACGTAGTTAGAAAATGGCGGCTGTACATTGAGAACATGGATTTCGATATCCGGGTTCTTCCTGCACGCGTTCACAACGTAACGTATGCCGCGCAGCGAATTGGCTGATCCATCGGAGGGTACAAGGACTCGCAACATGACTCTACTCCTTCAAATTATTCGACTCTCCGGGGCGGCAGCAATCGTTTCCCAGTCAGACATGTTCAACATGCCGCTTAGCAAGCTTTGGTTGGAACCTCCAACGATGCAGACCCCAGTGCTCCACCGCTGCACCGATCACGATGGCCTCGCCCTGCGCGACTTGCCCATCCGCCTCGACCAAATCAATGCACAGGCTTAGTACCTTGATCCGCAGGTCGGGGTCATCTACTTCGGCCAGCAACTCAGCCAGCGTACGTTGATCCACGCAGCACACATCCGACCAACTTAGATACGTGGCTGTCAAAAGGTCTTCGCATAAAGTGTTGACGACGATGAGTAATTCAGTCCGCGTCAAGCCAAGTTGCGCGTCCACCAAGCGTCGGTCGAGTACGTCCAGCTCCGCCCGGCACAGATGACCGTCCGCCAATGCGGCCAATGCGACGATGCGTGCAGCCGCCTGCGGGCTATTACGTGGGTAGGGTTGCATGATGTATTAGTCCTTGGCGGGTTCCCTTGATAAATAGGGTTTATTCGTCCGAGCCACCCAGCCCAAACAGGTTGAGAAGGCTGGAGAACAGGTTAAAAATTGAAACGTACAGGCCAACTGTTGCCAGCACGTAGTTGGTTTCACCACCGTTCACGATGCGGCTGGTGTCATGCAGGATCAGACCTGCCGACAGTAAAGCCACCATGGCCGAGACGGCAAGACCGAGCGCTGGCATTTGCAAGAAGATGGCGGCCAGACCACACAGCAGGGCAATGACCATGCCAGCGAACAGAAAGCCACCCATGAAGCTGAAATCGCGGCGGGTGATCAGCACCCAGGCCGATAGCGACAAGAAGGTGGCCCCCGTAGCCGCTAGCGACATCATCACGACTTGGCTCCCGCCGGGCAACGCCATCGAATGCGACAACATCGGGCCCAGGGTGTAACCCATGAATCCGGTCAGCGCAAACACTGTGGGTAGCGCCCATGCACTGTTTTTTAGCTTGAACACAGCAAACAGGAGGCCAAAGTACCCCGCCAGCGTAAGCACGATGCCGGGCGATGGCAGCTTGAGCGCCATGCTCGCCGCCGCGATCCCCGCGCTAAACAGCAACGTCATGGCAAGCAGCGCGTAGGTATTGCGAAGAACGCGACTTACCTCAGGTGTTAGCGCCGACGGTGACTGAACGACGACCCCAGGAAGATAGCCCGGCGTGCCTGATTGGGCTGTAGGCTTGGTTTGTGTGTAGTCCATGATGGTTTACTCCTTTTAATGTTCAAGATGGAGTCATGACACATACGCCATCGGGTTGAACATGAGCAGACGATAGGCGCTTCTTAAGTTCTGATAAAGCAGATAATTAAGAACCTATAGTTCTGGAATAACTGAGTATCAAGGCGAACCCATGAGGAACTTATGAGCACGAACTTCAACTATCGCCATCTCTATTATTTTTGGGTCGTTGCCAAGGAAGGCGGCATGGCGCGCGCCGCCGAACGCCTGGACATGGCGATTCAAACCGTGAGTACGCAGGTTCGCGAACTGGAGCGCTCACTCGGGCATACGCTGCTTAAACCTTCCGGGCGTGGGCTTGTATTGACTGACGCGGGGATCGCTGCCATGCGGCAGGCCGAGCAAATCTTCCAACTCGGCGAGCAGCTTCCCGCAGTGGTGCGTGACGCAGTCAGTTCGCCTACGGTTCGTCTGGTCGTTGGAATTGCCGATAGCTTGCCTAAGCTAGCGGTGCAAAGCCTGATGCAACCGATCATGCTAGAAAAAAACCTGCGGCTGCTGTGCCAGGTAGATGAATTCGAGGATCTACTGGCTGACCTAGCGCTGCACCGACTCGATGTAGTGCTGGCTGACAGGGCCGCACCGCTCAATCCCAACCTCAAGGTCTATAGCCAGCCCATGGGATCATCGGCGCTGGCATGGTACGCGCCTGCATCAATGTATGCGGCGGCTCGCAAAGGCTTTCCTCAATCGCTGTCTACGGTGCCCGTGCTGTTGCCAACCACCCATGCTGCGGTACGTGCACGACTAGACCAGTGGTTTGAGCGCATGGCGATCAAACCACTGGTGGTGGGCGAGTTTGAGGATAGCGCTTTACTCAAGACATTTGGCGCAGCAGGCATGGGCGTCTTTCCCATGGTTGATCTGCTGCATGACGAGTTGATAGCCCAATACGGCGTGAAGCGTGTGGGTGCTTGCGAGGGTATTGAGGAACACTTTTTCGCAATTGGCGCGCACAAAAAGGTGATGCATCCGCTGGTGCAGAGGATGCTCCATCCCAATTCTGTGCAGCACCTGCCCTCCTGAGACCATATGCCATGTCTGATATTGGAATATTCGCTGCTGCGACCCCTACCGCCGCGCCCGCTCAAACAAGGGCATGACCTTGGGCAGGTTTTTTTCAATATCGGCAATGCGGGTGGTGCCCGAGGGGTGGGTGGAGAGCCATTGCGGCGGCGCGCCTTTGTTGGCCGCGCCCATTTTCTGCCACAGCGTGACGCCGGAGCGGGGGTCAAACCCGGCACGCGCAGCCAACTCCATGCCCACCAGATCGGCCTCGGACTCGTCTTCGCGACCAAACTCCAGCGTCAGCAGATTAGCCCCGCCGCGTGCCAGCCCGTCCGTCAGGTGCGGGTCAATACCCAAAAAAGCCGAGGCCAACACGCCGCCAATGCGGGCCACGCCATTGGTCACCGCGCTCTTGCCCATGCGCTCACGCGCGTGCTCACGCAGGGCATGGGCGACCTCATGGCCCATCACCATGGCGACTTCGTCGTCACTGAGTTGGAGCTTGTCCAGAATGCCGGTGTAGAAGGCGATCTTGCCGCCGGGCATGCAAAAGGCGTTGATCTGAGTCGAACCGATCAGGTTGACCTCCCACTGCCAATCTTTGGCGCGCGGGTTCCAGCTCGCTGCAAACGGAATGAGCTTGATAGCAATCGCTCGCAGGCGTTTGAGCTGGGGGTGGTCTCTTTGCGCGAGCGCCTTCTTCTCATTGGCCTGGCTTAACAACTGGGCGTACTGCTTGCCCGCGCCCTGCTCCACCTGCTCGGCGGGCACCAGCTTGGTAAAGGCCGAGTTGTTGCCCACCTCTACACCGTCGCGTGCCCAAGTCGGTGGGGTAGCAACCGTCATCACAAGGAGAAAGAGGGCAAGTTTCAGGGTTTTGAGAGCCATGTTCGGTTCAGAGCTTAGCGTCATTCGCGCAGGCTACGCGTATTATTCCCGCCATGTCCCCATTTGCTGCCGAATCCCCCGAACTCAAGCCCACACAACCAGTCCAAGCCAGCAAGCCTTCCTGGGGCGACACGCTCAAGGTCTACCTGGAACCCGCCACCCTGCGCATGCTGGTGTTGGGGTTTTCTGCCGGGTTGCCGCTGCTGCTGGTGCTGGGCACGCTCAGTTTTCGCCTGCGCGAGGCGGGGGTGGACCGCAGCACCATCGGCTACCTGAGCTGGGTCGGTCTGGCCTACGCCTTCAAATGGGTCTGGGCCCCGCTGGTGGACCGCCTGCCGCTGCCGGGCCTCACCCCTTGGCTGGGCTTGCGGCGCAGTTGGCTGCTGCTGTCGCAAATCGCCATCATGGCGGGCTTGGCAGGCATGGCCTTTAACGACCCGCGCTTGAGCCTGGAGCCGGTGGTGTGGTGCGCGCTGGCCGTGGCGTTTGGCTCGGCCACACAAGACATTGCGCTGGATGCTTTTCGCATTGAGTCGGCTGGCACAGAGCGCCAGGCCGCGCTGGCCGCCGCCTACCAGACCGGCTACCGCCTGGCCATGATCTGGGCCGGAGCGGGCGTGTTGTGGATTGCCGCGCGGGCCGAAGTGGCCCCCAACTTGGGTATGGCGGTTTACCAAAACGCCGCCTGGCAAACCGCCTATCTGGTGATGGCGGCCAGCATGTTGATCGGCGTGCTGGTCGTGCTGATATCGCCCGAACCCAAACACCATGAATTGCCGCCCGCCAAAAACATCAGCGAGTGGCTGCAAGGCGCGCTGGTCGCCCCGTTTGCCGACTTCATCCGCCGCTACCGTTGGCAGGCCGCGCTGATTCTGGCGCTGATTGCGGTCTATCGCATCAGCGACGTGGTGATGGGCATCATGGCCAACCCGTTTTACGTGGACATGGGCTACACCAAGGACGAGGTGGCCGCAGTGACCAAAATCTACGGCGTGCTGATGACGCTGCTGGGCGCTTTTGTGGGTGGCGTTTTGTCCATGCGCCTGGGGGTGATGCGGGTGCTGATGCTGGGCGCCATCTTGAGCGCGGCCAGCAATCTGCTGTTTGCTTGGCTGGGTACACGCGGGCATGATGTGGGTGCGCTGATTTTTGTGATTTCGGCCGACAACTTGGCCAGCGGCATCGCCTCGGCCTCGTTCATCGCCTACCTGTCGAGTTTGACCAACGTCAACTACTCGGCCACGCAGTACGCGCTGTTCAGCTCCATGATGCTGCTGCTGCCCAAGTGGCTGGCCGGGTTCTCGGGCCGCTATGTGGACGCCTATGGCTACAGCCACTTTTTCACCGCCACGGCCTGGCTGGGGCTGCCGGTGTTGCTGCTGGTGTGGCTGGCTTCGCGCGTTCAATACGGCGGGGCGGGCGACCCCGGTGGGGGCGGTGGGTAGTTCGGTTGCGGGTAGGCCTGCGGGTAGCCCTGGGGATACGACGGCTGTTGATAAATCGGCTGTTGTTGCTGATAAACCGGTCGAGCGGGTGCCTGGCGTTGATAGGCCTGCGGCAACTGGTTGCCCTTGGCGTACATGCACTGCTGGTAGGCAATGTCATAGGCGCGCTGCGTATCGGCCGCTGAGCGAGCCCCTTGCCCGGCCCCGACCATGGTGCCGGTGATCAAACCCATGCCTGCACCTGTGGCCGTGCCGTGACGACCCCCCAGTGCAGAACCTGCCGCCGCGCCAATAACGGTACCTACCACGGCAGACCCGGCAATGCTTTGTCCGCTGGACTCGCCCGGGGTTTGCCCTCCCACCGACTGCTGGGCATAGCCCCTGCAGTATTGCTCTTCCGCCGCGAACTGCTCAAACGGTTTGCCGGGGGCGGGCATCACGGCCACGCGCGGTCCAGGGGGCGCATTGGCCGCACACCCTACCAGCAAGGCGATGGGCAGAACCAGCAGCAAGCTGCGATTGGGTTTGAGGCTTGTGCGAGTCATTGAGATGCTCCTTGGGGCGTGGCGGGGACGGCTCTCCAGCCGTTCGCGCAACTCGCTACATAGGGGTAATAGGTTTGTGAAGCGTCACAAAAATACCAAGTCGGCGCGGCAGCCATTGGCGCACCTTGCGGTGCAGTGGGTTGGGGCGCATAAACCTGCGGAGTTTGCGGGGCCACCACCACCTGCGGCTGCGGCTCAACGTAGATGACCGAGGGCTGGTAGGGGTCCGGATAGGGGTAGATGGGTTGCGGGTAAAAATAATAAGCACCGCCCACCACCCACCACCAGCCCAGGCGTCCGCCGTAGTTGGTGTGACGCCAACCACCGCCGCGCCAGACGTTGACGTCATGGTGGCCAAAGCTGCGGATATTGCCGCGCCAAGCTGGGCCACCATGGCCCCCGTGACCCCGTGCGTCAGCCAGAGCGACCGACGGCAGGACTGCCAACAACGCCAGACCCGCCAACATTGATTTCAAATAAAGTTTCATGATGTGTGTGCCTTTGCGCTTGCGTGCACCTGTCGTCCGTGGCGATCCGGTTCACCCTGAGAAAACGCCTGCCGCCCCGGCTTCGTTGACCCCGCATACGCAGCACAGCGCTGCGCGCGGGTCTATTTACCTTTCTTTACCTCCGCTTCAAGCCCCTTTGACGACCTTCTTTGAGCTTTGGTTCATTATGGATGTCAGCCGCGCCTCACTACACTGGTAACCATGCCTCAACACCTGCTGATGATTGAAGACGACGAACGCCTGGCCCGCATGGTGGGTGAGTACCTCGGCGCGTCGAACTTTGAGCTCAGCCACACCGCAAGCGCCCAGGCCGGGCTGGCGCGCCTGCAAGACGCCACGGCCCAAGCCCCGCAACTCATCATCCTGGACCTGATGCTGCCCGATCTGGACGGGCTGGAAGTGTGCCGGCGCATTCGCGCCTTGCCCAGCACCTTGGCACACACGCCCATCCTGATGCTCACGGCCAAAGGCGACCCGATGGACCGCGTCATCGGCTTGGAGATGGGGGCCGACGACTACCTGCCCAAGCCCTTTGAGCCGCGCGAGTTGCTGGCCCGGATTCGCGCCATCTTGCGGCGCCAGGGCGAGGGCGCAAAACCCGTCACAACTCAGCCCCTGCGCTTTGGCTCGCTGGAGATTGAGCGTGACGCCCGCACGGTCACCGTGGCAGGCCAGCCCTGCGAATTAACTTCCTACCAGTTTGACCTGCTGGTGGCCCTGGCCGAGCGAGCCGGGCGCGTGCTGACCCGCGACCAGATCATGGAGGCGGTGCGCGGGCGCGAACTCGACGCCTTTGACCGCTCCATTGACGTGCACATGGGGCGCATACGCGCGGCCATCGAGGCCGACCCCAAAACCCCCAAACGCATCCTCACCGTGCGCGGTGTCGGTTACGTATTTGCGCGCCAGCAGATATGACCCCCACGCTTGCCACTTCGTGTGCTGCGCTGCCCCCCGAGGGGGCTAATTTCCCTTGGGGCGGCCCGGCGGGAAATTTGACCCCCACGCTTGCCACTTCGTGTGCTGCGCTGCCCGGCGCGGCGGCCTTCCCTCACGGTTTATGACCCCCCCACTCATCCAACGCCTGTACCTGCGCATCTGGCTGGCCATTGTGGTGGCAGTGGTGGTGTTGACGCTGCTGTTTGCCTGGCTGTGGCGCATGGAGATCGAGCATGAGCGCGGCCAGCGACCGGCGCGCGAAATTGTGCTGCGCAACGCCAGCGGCGAGGTCATCGGGCAGGCCCAGTCGCGCCCACCCATCGGCCCTAGCCGCCCAGGTCAGCCCCTGGAGTTCGAGGTACGCACCCAAGACGGCAACACCCTATTCATCCAGATGCCTCGCCCCAACCGCCCGCCGCGCGCGCAGGTTTGGTGGCGTCCCCCTTTTAATCTGGCCTGGCTGCTGGGTCTGATCGCCGTGGCCGTAGCGGTCGGCACCTACCCGGTGGTGCGACGCCTGACCCAGCGGCTCGAAGCCTTGCAACAAGGCGTGCAAAGCTGGGGTGAGGGCGACCTGTCGCGTCGCCTGCCCGAAGATGGGCAAGACGAGGTCGCCTTTTTGGCCCGGCGCTTCAACATCGCCGCCGCCCGCGTGCAAACGCTGATGACGTCCAACAAAGCCTTGTTGGCCAATGCCTCGCACGAGCTGCGCTCTCCGCTCACCCGCATTCGCATGGGACTGGAGTTGATGGATAAAAACGAAATCACGCGCAGCATCCATGAACTGGACGAATTGATCGACGAGATTTTGTTGGCCAGTCGGCTTGACGCCACGGCGTCGAATGCGCTCAGCAACGAAACAGTGGACCTGATCGGCCTGTGCGCCGAAGAGTGCGCGCAAACCGGTACTGAACTCGACGTGTCCAGCGGCCTGAGCACCGTCGTGGTGCAAGGCGAGGCCAAGCTGCTGCACCGCGTCGTGCGCAACCTGCTGGAGAATGCCCGCCGCTATGCCGACGGCGAAGTCACGCTCAGCTTGCAGCAACACAGCGGACAAGCCCTGATCCGTGTGTGTGACCACGGCCCCGGCGTGCCGCCCGACCAGCGTGAACGCATCTTCGAGCCCTTTTACCGATTGCCCGGTGCGTCAGAACACGAAGGCGGCGTCGGCCTTGGCTTGGCTCTGGTCAAGTCCATCACCCAGCGCCACGGCGGCAGCGTGCGCTGCGACAGCCGCCACGGCGGCACCGGGACCTGTTTCACGGTGACGCTGCCCATCACACCCTGACCGTGGATCACAAAAATTTGTCGCGACACCCCCCATTTGGGGGATAGCCCGAACCCCGCCGGCTGGATAAAGTCACCCATAACTGCTGTCACAGTGATTCGAGATTCCAGCAACCGGCGGCCAAAAAGAGTCCAACAGCCAAACGCCAGGAATCCAGTGTTTCCAACGACGTCCTCTCGGGGACTTTCACAAAGCCACCCTCACGGGTGGCTTTTTTTTGTCTGCGGATTGACGACTGGCCGGTCACAATCGCAGCTTCCCACTCCCTGCAAAAATCATGCGCTTGAACACCCGCCTCACCACCCTCTTCCCTCTCACCCACCCCATCGTGCTGGCCCCCATGGCGTTGGCGGCGGGTGGCGCGCTGGCAGCGGCCTGTGCACGGGCCGGGGCCTTGGGGCTGGTGGGCGGCGGCTATGGGGAGCTGGCGTGGACGCAGCGTGAGTACCAGCTGGCCTTGCAACACACGGCACCCGCCTCACCCTCAAGCACACCAACAAACACAGCCCACGCTGACACTCTTGCACTACGCGCGCGACTGGGCATTGGCTTTATCACCTGGCGGCTGGACGAAGATGCCTCGGCGCTGGACTGGGTACTGGACCACCCCGCCGACGCCCGCCCGCACGCCGTGATGCTGTCGTTTGGCGACCCCCGACCTTATGCCGGGCGTATTGCCGCTGCCGGGGCGCATTTGATTTGCCAGGTGCAACGACTGGAGCAGGCGGCGCAGGCGCTGGAAGCCGGGGCGCGCATCATCGTGGCCCAAGGTGGCGAGGCCGGCGGCCACGGCATGAACGCCCTGAATGGCCGCGCCACGATGACCTTGGTGCCTGAACTGGCCGACTGGTTGGCCCAGCATGCACCCAACACGTTGCTGCTGGCCGCAGGCGGCGTTGCCGATGGCCGTGGCTTGGCTGCGGCACTGGCGCTGGGGGCCGATGGCGTGCTGGTGGGCACGCGCCTGTGGGCCACGCAGGAGAGCTTGGCACCACCCGGTGCCAAATCTCAAGCGCTGACCACCAGCGGTGACGACACGGCGCGCAGCCCAGTGTTTGACATCCTGCGGCGCAAGCGCTGGCCCGCGCCCTACGACTTTCGCGCCATCCGCAACGAACTGCATCGCCAATGGGAAGACCGCGTGGACGCCTTGCGCACCGACCCGCAGGCCGCGAGAGCCGACTACGAGGCCGGTGTGGCGGCGGGTGATTTTTCTCGGGCGCACGCCACAGTGGGCGAAGCGGTGGGGCTGCTGCACGATTTGCCGCCCGCTGCGGCAATGATTGCCCGCATCGCGGAGGAAGCCCGAAGCGTCATCACCCGACTGGGCTCGCTGGCATCGGTTTAAACCTGATTGCGCTGATTTTTTCAACCAAATTGGCCTGTAGCCCTTTAACCATAAGTGCGAAAAGCTACAAAATTTGTAGCACTCTGGAAGCATCCATGTCGTTCAGGCACCGCGTATGGCCCAGCGGACATTCGCGCGCAAAGCAGGGCGCGCAGTCCAGCGGCGGCTGGTAGCTGGGGTCGTTCTTGAGCCACAGCACCTGGGCCGCGTCACTCAACGGCGGTGTGTGCAGCGGGCTGCTGGAGCCAAAAATTGCCACCTGAGGCACGCCCAACGCAGCGGCGACGTGCATCAGGCCGGTGTCGTTACTCACCATGTTTTTGGCACCGGCGATGACGGCGAAGGCTGCCATCAGTGAGGTGCGGCCCGCCAGGCTATGGCAGCGGCCTTCTGGCAACTCCTGGCTCGGCTCCCCATTGGCCTGTGCCGCAATGGCCTCGCACAGCTCAGCCTCCTTGCCCGAACCCAGCAAGACCACCGGCAGCGTGAGGCGCTGGGCCAGCTCGGCAAAGTGGCGGATGGGCCAGCGCTTGGCCGGGCCGTACTCGGCACCCGGCACAAACACGTGGTAGCCGCCGCGCTGTAGCCCGAGTTGGGCCAGTGTGGCGCTCACTTGGGTTTCGTCCACCACCAGATGGGGCCGGTCCGCCGCCACATCGGTGTCGCCACTGAGCGCGGAGTAAAACGCCACCATGGGTGGACGCTGTGCTTTGGGCGGGTTTTTCAGGCGGTGCGTGAGCAAGCCCAGGCGCGCTTCGCCCAGGTAGCCGACGCGCTTGGGGATGCTGGCTAAAAAGGGCAGCAAAGCACTCTTCAAGGAGTTGGGCAACACATAGGCGGTGTCAAACCGCCCTTCAATTTGCCGCGCCAGACTGCGCCGCGCCTTGAACTGCAAGCCACCGTGGGCAAAGGGGAAATTCGATCACCTCGGCCACCTGTGACATGGCCCGGTACACCGGTGCCACCCAGGGCAGCGCGCCTACCGTGAGCCGCTCACCGCGTGCGTGCAAGCGGCGCAACAGCGGCTCGGTCATCACCGCGTCGCCAATCCATTGTGGCGCGATGATTAAAGAATGGGGGTCGGAATTAATTTCCAATTAATTTAGTGGCTTGCGCTGAAGTGCTCGCCCGCCTTGAGCTGGTACACCGTGCCGCAGTACGGGCACTTGGCCGAGCCGGTGCGAGCCACGTCCAGATAGACCTTGGGATGGTTGTCCGAGATTTGCATGTCAGCCAGGGGGCTGGGACAAAACACGCCGCCCTGATGGTTGAGGTCTTGGGTCAGGAGTTCGATGGTGTTCTTGCTCATGCGGCCACCTGCGTCAACCAATGCGCGTACTTGGGGTTGCGGCCATGCACGATGTCAAAGAACGCGCTTTGGATTTTTTCGGTGATGGGGCCGCGTGAACCGACATAGTCATCGCGTCCCAGCTCGATGCGGTCCAGCTCACGAATCGGAGTGACCTCGGCAGCGGTGCCGGTGAAGAAGGCTTCGTCGCAGATATAGACCTCGTCGCGCGTGATGCGCTTTTGCACCACTTCCAAGCCCAGGTCTTTGCAGATGTGGAACACGGTGTTGCGCGTGATGCCGTTGAGCGCACCGGCGGACAAATCAGGCGTATAGACCACGCCGCCCTTGACGACAAAGAGGTTCTCGCCCGCGCCTTCGGACACAAAGCCGTTGGCGTCCAGCAGCATGGCTTCGTCGTAGCCGTCATCGGTGGCTTCCATATTCGCCAGGATGGAGTTGGTGTAGTTGCTCACCGCCTTGGCCTGCGTCATGGTGATGTTGACGTGGTGGCGCGTGTAGCTGGAAATTTTGACGCGGATGCCGCGCTTCATGCCTTCTTCGCCCAGGTAAGCCCCCCAGGGCCAGGCGGCGACCATCAGGTGGATGGTGTTGCCCTTGGGCGAGACGCCGAGTTTTTTGTCGCCAATCCAGCTCAAGGGGCGCAGGTAGCCGCCCTCCAGCTTGTTCTCGCGGACCACCGCGGTTTGCGCCTCATTGACCTGCGCTTGGGTGAAGGGGATTTGCATGCGCAAAATCTTGGCGCTGTTGAACAGGCGCTCGGTGTGCTCTTGCAAGCGGAAGATCGCTGTGCCTTTGTCAGTCTTGTAAGCGCGCACGCCCTCAAACACGCCGCAGCCATAGTGCAGGGTGTGGGTCAGCACATGGATTTTGGCGTCACGCCAATCGACCATCTGGCCGTCCATCCAGATTTTGCCGTCGCGGTCTGACATTGAAGGGGTTAGGGCGCTCATGAATACATTCCTCGGGGTAGGTTCTGGGCCAGACACACTGGCAAAGCATGGGTTGAAGGCT
>JANPNG010000125.1:0-2405 GCA_031427355.1 Hylemonella sp. | reverse complement strand
GTAGGCCGATGCCAACGGCGCGTGGGCGCTGGTGGCGGCGTCGCCCTGCCAACCTGCTTCCATCGCTTCACGAATCAGCGGCAGGCTGTTGGGGCCAGCGGCCAGCATCATGAGTTCGCTGTAGCGCTGCTGGATCTCACTGCCGCGAATTTTGAGCAGGCCCGCGATGTCGAGTGAATTTTTGCCCGACTTCTCGGCACTGAGCACGCGCAGCACCAGCATCTCCAGCGCCACCACGTCCACTTCAAGCTTGGCAATCTCGTCACGAAAGCGCAGGGCGGTTGCACCCCCGGTGGCCGGGTCATACACGCCCTCGGCTTGGGCGATGCGCTTCAAGCGCTCCAGCTCGCGCTTGGCGCGGTTCACGTCGGCGATGTTGGTGCGCTCGTGCGACAGCAGGTGCTTGGCGTAAGTCCAGCCTTTGTTCTCTTCGCCAATCAGGTTGTTGGCGGGTACGACGACGTTGTCAAAGAAGACTTCGTTGACTTCAACCGAGCCATCCAGCATGCGGATCGGGCGCACCGTCACGCCGGGGGATGTCATGTCGATCAGAAGGAAGCTGATGCCGGTTTGCGGTTTGCCTTCGGTATTGGTGCGCACCAGGCAAAAGATCCAATCGCCGTATTGGCCCAGTGTCGTCCAGGTCTTTTGGCCGTTGACGACGTAGGTGTCGCCCTGGCGTTCGGCACGCGTTTTGACGCTGGCCAAATCAGAGCCCGAGCCTGGCTCGCTATAGCCTTGGCTCCACCACACGTCGCCGCTGGCAATGCCGGGCAAAAAGCGCTGCTGCTGCTCAGGGCTGCCAAAAGCCATGATGACCGGGGCCACCATCACCGGCCCAAAAGGCACGACGCGCGGTGCACCGGCCCGCGCGCATTCTTCTTCAAACAAATGCTTTTGCACGGCCGTCCAACCGGGGCCACCAAATTGCTTGGGCCAGCCGTGGCCCAGCCAGCCCTTGCTGCCCAAAATCTTGGCCCAGCGCTGCATGTCGTCGCGGGTGAGGTGCAGGGCGTGGTGAACTTTGTGCGAGATGTCGGGCGGTAGGTTGGCGTGCACCCAGGTGCGGATGTCGTCGCGGAACTGTTGCTCTTCGGGGGTGAATGCCAAATCCATGTGGGGCTTTCTAGTTAAGGGGGCTCAAACTCAGGGAACACAAACGCGATAATCGCCAGCAAAGCATGAAAAACATTGTCATTTTGATCTCAGGCGGCGGCTCCAACATGGCTGCCATCGTTAAAACCGCCGAGCGCGAGGTCTGGCACACCCGCTATGGTGCACGCATTGCCGCCGTCATCAGCAACCGGGCCGATGCCAAAGGCTTGCTGTTTGCCAAGGCGCAAGGCATTGTCACCCAAGTACTCGATCACCAGGCCTATGACTCGCGCGCGGCGTTTGATGAAGCGCTGATGGCCCTTATCGACGGGCAAGACCCCGCAGGGCAACCCGCTTTGGTGGTGCTGGCTGGTTTCATGCGCATCCTCACGCCGGGTTTTGTGCAGCATTACGAGGGGCGTTTGCTCAACATTCACCCTTCGCTTTTGCCCGCCTTCCCGGGCCTGCACACCCATCAGCGAGCCTTGGATGCGGGCTGCAAGTTTGCCGGTGCTACCGTGCACCAGGTGACCGCCGAACTCGACCACGGCCCCATCCTGGCGCAAGCCGTGGTGCCGGTGCTGGCGGGGGACGATGAGGCCACGCTGGCGGCGCGGGTGCTGAGTCAGGAGCACCTGATTTACCCTAGGACGATTGCAGAGTTGCTACGAAATAAATAGCTGCTTACGCATTGGTTTATTGGGCTACAGCCTAATTTGACTCTGAAACGGGTACGGTGGGCGCTATGCCAAGCTCTTGGCAGAGTTGTTGAACCGTCTGGCGCAAGTTAGCCACTTCGTTTTCCAGTTGTCCCACACGCGCCCGTAGGTCGCCAGGGGTGATGACGCCCGCAACGCTTGCCGAACCCGTGTCGATATCGAAGCTCACTTCGACCGGCCCGCACAGCAGGTGAGCCCAGCGCGGCTCGCGCGCGCCGGGTGCGCGGGGCAGCAGCACGGTCAAGGGGCCGCCTTTTTCCTCAGAACGATCCCGCAACTCTTCCAAAAATCCTTCGACCGAGGAAACATCCGCAAAGCGGTACCAGCGCTCGCTGTTCAGGCGCAGCTCTGCCGCTGGACTCGCGCACCAGTTGCAGATCGCGCAGTGCGTCCAGCGCCTCTTGCGTCTGTGCTTCGGTGACGACCATCACAGGTTCGCGGCTGGTCTTCTGGTTGCAGCCGAGCAGCAGGTTGTTGAGCGACAGGGGGTAACTGTCGGGCACGGTGCGGGCTTTTTCCATCAGGGTGCCCAGTGCGCGGGCTTCAATGGGGGAGAGGGGGCGTAGGGTCATGGGTTTAGGCCTGAGTGGT
>JANPNG010000124.1:0-12114 GCA_031427355.1 Hylemonella sp. | reverse complement strand
GACTGGAAGGACATCTTCGTGGCTTGGGCGCCCAGCAAAAACGTCTCGCTGACCCTGGCCTATGTGGATTTGGGCCAGATCGTGCCCGGCGTCACAACGGGCCGCCGACAAACCGGCACCTACCTGTCCGCCCAGTTTGCGTTCTGAACCCCTTTCTTTTTACCCCCTCTTCTGGAGAACCGATCATGAAAAAATTACTGATGGCCCTGCTGCTGACCTGCACCAGCCTGCTTTGCACCTCGGGCATGGCCCAAAACATGACCCCTGCCAATGACGAGTTGTACAAAGCTTTCGGCGAAAAAAATGGCATTACCCAGCTGATGGATGATTTCGTCAACCGCGTCGTCCAAGACCCGCGCATTGGCGTCCAGTTCAAGGACACCAAACTACCGGGACTCAAAGCCAAACTGACCGAACAGGTGTGCCAACTCACCGGAGGCCCCTGCACCTACAAGGGTGCGGACATGAAGTCAGCCCACGCCGCCATGGACATCAACAAAGGGGACTTCAATGCGCTGGTGGAAAACCTGCAGTCCGCCATGGAGGCTCGGGGCATTCCATTCACCCAGCAAAATCGACTCTTGGCACTTCTGGCCCCCATGCACCGCGACGTCATCACAATGCATTAACACCATGAAAAACGCTATCGCTTTAGTAGCTGCTTACGCTTTATATTCGAGCGCTAGCGCAGGAAATGTTCAAATTTTGGTGCTTGACAAAGAAGGCAAGCCGGTGACGGATGCGGTCGTGGTGATGTACCCAACCACCCCGAGCGCCAGCCCCGCCCCAGCGCTGCTGCCCCGCAGCGCCACCGTGTTGCAAGAGAAGATGCGCTTCGTCCCTGAGGTGACCGTGGTGGCCACAGGCACCACGGTGCGTTTTACCAATCTGGACCGCTGGGATCACCATGTGCGTGGCACAGCGGCCGGGTTGGCAATGCCCCAGTCTGAAGCCGGGTTTGAAGCGCGACTGGCGGGCAAAGAAGAGAGTAAATCTGCCAGCTCAGCCGACATCACACTGGACAAACCGGGGGCCGTTCTGCTGGGCTGCCACTTGCATGGGTCAATGCGGGGCAGCATTTTTGTCACCGACTCCGCCTGGACCCTCAAAACCAATACAGAAGGTACGGCGCAGTTCACCAACGTACCCAACGGCGCGGTCAAGCTGCGGGTATGGCACGCCGACCAGTTGCTTGACTTGCCCCCGCAAGCCTTGCAGGTGAGTGCCAGCCCCCTGAATCAGACGGTACAACTGAGCGTAGTGCCCCGGCGTCGGCGAATTTAAGTTCGATGCCATCCAGCAGCTCTGGCTGGAAAATCGTCGCCTGGGTTGTTGCCGCCCTGATCAAGAACGTCACCATGCAGACACTTTCGAGTCGCAAATTATCCTGATGAATTCACACTATTTTTATCGCGACTTGGCAGTTCTGGAGGATTTTGAACACGTCGTTGACGTCAATCATCATTTGCAGATGCCGTCCGACTGGTGGGTCATTGTTGCTGACGTCAGCAATTCGACAAAGGCTATTGAGACGGGTGCTTACAAAGAAGTCAACACGGTTGGCGTCGCTTGCATTGCTGCGGTTCTTAACGTAGATCGCCGTATTGATATCCCCTTTGTTTTTGGTGGAGATGGTGCGACATTTGCCGTTCCAGATGAAATGCTCGATGGCGTCATGGCGGCCTTGCGTCAAGCGCAGCGCATGGCACGGGAGAGCTTCGGACTGACACTGAGAGTCGGTCTGGTTCGGGGCATGGATCTGCTTGAGCGAGGCCTTTGGACCCGTATTGCCAAAGTACGCTTGTCGCCGCATGTTGTGCAGGCCGCTTTTTCAGGTCGAGGTTGGAAGGAGGCTGATCGCTTGATCAAATCGCCTCAGGAGCAACGTGTGTTGCGGGTCCATGAAAACCAGGGCCCGTGTGAAGGTAGTTTTGAAGGGTTTGAGTGCCGTTGGCAAAACGTACCCAGTTTTCTGGATCACAACCTGGCCTTGATGGTGGTCGCGTTGTCTAGCCAAGAAAAGGCGGGGAATGAGACCTACCGCAGTGTGCTTGACGCCATAGGTCGAATTTACGGCAAGGCTTCGGATTACCACCCCTTGTCGGAACAAAGCATGCGACTTAGCTTCAATTCGCAGCACCTTCGCCATGAGTGGCGCGTTCGATCCAGTCAACGCTTGGTCGGCGGTCGAATCCGCTACGCGATGCGGTTATTTTCCCTCAACCTCATCGGCAAATACTTCATTGCGTTTAAAAAAGACACCCCCAAGGTGCGGTGGAGCAAGTACGTGAAAGAGATGCTCGACAACTCTGATTTTAGAAAATTTGACGGGTCGTTACGCATGGTGATCGACGGCAGTGAAGCGCAGTTTCTTGCCTTGCAATCTTATTTGGATGATATGCACCAGCAAGGACATCTCGTTTATGGAATGCACAGGTCGCGTGAGGCCTTGTTGACCTGCATCGTATCCTCCTACAACGGCAACCATATGCACTTTGTGGATGGCAGCGCAGGTGGCTACGCCACTGCGGCGCGAGAACTCAAAGTGCAACTCGCAAAAGTTAGACCTGCTTGGGCCCTGTGATTGCGTCAACGACGCCTGTCATTGATTTGCGCAACCTTTCACCCACCTCGCTGGGCAATCCAGTGGTCAACAGACACCTTCCCCGGCCCATGCGCCACCAGAAACAACAGCACCGCGGCCCACACGCCATGTGTGGGGTAAGCGCCGGGGTACACCAGCAGTTGAATCACCGCCGTCATCCCCAGCAAGGCCAGGGCTGACAGGCGCGTGGCCAGGCCCAACAGAATCAACACGGGGAAGAAGTGCTCTGCAAACGCGGCCATGGGCGCGGCGATCTCGGGGGTAATGAGGGGCAGGCGATATTCTTCGCGGAACAGCGCGATGGCCGAGTCCGATAAGCGCGGCCAGCCCAGGCTGAATTCGCCACCGATGAGGTCGATCACGAAGCCTTCTACTTTGGTTTGTCCGGATTTCCAAAACACGGCGGCAATAGAAAAGCGGGCGATGAAGGCAATGAGCGAATCGGGGATGCGCTGGCACAAGCCGATGAAGGTTTGCGTCAAGCCTGTGAGGGTCGCGGCGGCGGTAGGGGTGCTCATGAGGGGTTTTCCTTATTCCATTCGGATGATGAGTTGCTGGCGAATCAGGGTGGACAAAATTTCTGGCAGATCGAAATCAATATTCTGTTCGACGGCCTGACCCGCTGCATGTGAGAGGGTCTGACCGGCCTGTAGTTGCTGCAAAAAACAATGCTGATCGGGTGCGATGGCTTGCAGCAACACGTCGAGGCCGTGGCGGTAAATTAGCACCGATTCGGTCTGCAAGGGATCGACACTTTCCAGCGCCAATGCACCTTGGTGCGCGGCCCACAAGGAGTAGGCGGCGTAATGCGATGCGAGGAGATGAACGCTGGGGTGCAGCACCAGCGTGAGTTGCGCCAGGGCGGCGGGCTCGGCCAACGCGTGCGCCAACGTTGCCGCCTCTATCGGCTCAGCATCGGCGGCGTGATAGCTGCGCACTCGCCACATTTCCAGCCGCGCCACATCGGGCAAATAGGGCAAGGTAGCGGCAGGCGAGAAGCCCGCGATGAAGTCTGGGAAATGCGCGCCGTACCAAGTCAGCACCCGCGTGTGGGGCGGGTGATTTTGCACAAACACCTGGGCCATGGCCCTGAAAAATTCAGCGCCGACGAGTTCTTGCGTCACCGCAAACGTATCCGCCAGCGCGTCCACCAAAGAGATCATGACGTTATTGCGATAGACCGAAAAGCGCTGGGACACGTCGGATTGGTTCCAACTCGTCAGGCCTGGCGGGCAGGCTTGGGACGGATCGATCAAGGCGCTGACGAAGACCGCCTGCGGGTTCATGTTGCAGCCACCGACAAGGACTGCAATTGCCGATCTGCGATGGCGGCTTCTTGCACCAAGACGTCGAGCGCAGGCACGTCGTTGTCCCGCTCAATCAACGTGGCGATGGGGCCGGTGAGTCCCAGGGCGTAGGCGTACAAATTCCACACCGCGTCACTCACGGGCGCACCGTGGCTGTCAATGAGCAAGGGCGCACCCAGGCTGTCGGTCTGCTCGGCAAAGCCCGCCAGATGAATCTCGCCCACTTGCGCCAGCGGCAGGGCACGCAGGAAGGCGTGCGGGTCGCGCCCGTGGTTGGTGCAAGTCACAAAGACGTTGTTGACGTCCAGCAACAGGCCGCAGCCCGTGCGTTGAATCACCTCGGTGATGAAGTTCGCCTCACTCATGTCGGACTCCGCAAACTCGATGTAAGTGGCCGGGTTCTCCAACAGCATGCGACGCTGAAGATGCATCTGCACTTGGTCGATGTGCGCGCACACGCGCTGCAAGGTGAGCGCGGTGTAGGGCAAGGGCAGGAGGTCGTTTAAAAAAATATCGCCATGCGTGGACCAGGCCAGGTGTTCGGAAAAAGATTGGGGCTGGTAGCGATCCAGCAAGCGCTTCAGTGCGCTGAGGTGCGCCACGTCCAGCGGTGCGTCCGCCCCGATGGAGAGCGCCACGCCGTGCACAGACAGCGGGTAGTGCTCGCGAATGTGGGTGAGGTAGTGGTGAAACGGGCCACCATCTACCAGGTAGTTTTCGGCATGGATTTCGAAGAAGCCTATGTCGGGTGCTGTCTGGACAATCTCAGCGAAGTGGCAAGGTTTGAGCCCCACACCGGCCCGTGTGGGCAGGGTGGGGGAAGTCAGCAGGCCTGGGGCAGCGCGGGTCACATCATGTCCTTGGCTGCACCGAACCACATTCAAGCCATTTTTTCTTTGAAGGCCATGAGCTGACCCATGCCGGTAGGTGACTTGGGTGAAGCGGTCTTCTCGCACGTGCCTTTGGGCACCATCTTCCAGGCGTTGGCCTGGTGATCTACCTTGGAGGTGCCTGCGCAGGTGGTGCCTGCACCGGCGGCGCAGTCGTTTTTGCCTTTGAGGGCGACGCCAAAGCATTTCTCAGTATCGGCCATTGGCTTGTCGGCCATTTGCGCCGACACTGGTGTGGCGGCAATGGCCAGCGCCGCGCCCAGGGCGAGTGCCAGTGCGGCGGAAGAAGCAAGGCGGGCGGTTGTCGATGAGGTCATGTCAATCTCCTGAAACAAGTTGGATGGGGTTGGATCACAGTTCGACTCGGTTTTGTGTCGAGCCGTGAGAATGAGTCGCGGCACGGCGGCGTTTCTTACACCCGGCATCAAAAATAGCCGTCAGCCCGGATTGGCAGGTGCATCGGGTTCTTCTTGGCGCAGGCCTAAGTCGCTGAGCAGAAAGCGGTTGACCTCATCCGCGCGCTCAAACTGCACCCAGTGCCCCACGCCGGGCACGATGCGGGCCTGGCGTTGCGGGTGGCCTTGCGTCAGCGCTTGCGCCACCACGGCGGGCTCGGCGGTCACATCGTGCTCACCCCAGACCAGCAGCACAGGCATCTGACATTGATCGAGCGCAGCGCTCAAACCACCCGCCATAGAAATTGGTCGGCTGCGAAAGCGCGTGCGCTGGCAGGCCTCGGTATGCAACTGCAGCGCCACCGCGTCCACCTGGGCTGGGTCAAACAGCATGTGCATTTCAAGGTTATGCCGCATACAGGCGGCTATGGCTTCCGGCGTTTTAGCCCGGTGCCAGTTCTTCAGCTCACCGCGCGGGCGGCGCAAGCCGCCATGGCCTGCGGGCCCCAGCAGCACCAGGTGACGAATTTTTTGCCGCTCCGCCGCGAGTTGCGCCGCCACCAGGCCACCGAATGAAAACCCGACCAAATCAATCCAGGTGTCAGCGCCGACCAGCGCGTCCAAGCTGGCCAGCGTGGCGTGCACCAGCTGGGCCATGTCCCCTGACCTGCCCTCGCCCAATTCATCCGAGTCCCCATAACCCGGCAAGTCCGCCACCCAGACCGTGAAGCGCGCGGCCAGGGCTTCGATGTTGCGCACCCAGTGCAGCCAACTGCCGTGTCCGCCGTGCAGCAGTACCAAGGGCGGGCCATTGCCGATTTGTCCGAATTGGCGCCAGCAGACGCGTCGGCCTTGCACATCGACCAGGTGCTTGGTGGCTTGGGCTTCGAGTTGGGTGATGAGAGTGTCTGTCATGCGTGAGAAGTTATGAGGCCATCACCGCCACACCATCCGCAGCGCGCACGCCTTGGCCTTGCGGCAAGACGAACAGCGGGTTGATCTCGGCTTCGATCAGGGTGTCACCAAGTTGTGCGGCCATCTCAGAGAAGGCGACTATTGCCGAGACCAGCGCCGCCACATCGGCCTTGGGGCGACCGCGAAAGCCGTCCAGCAGCGGCCAGGTTTTGAGTTCACGCGCCATGCTGAGCGCCTCATCGTGGGTGAGCCCGCCTTGCATTGGCAGCAGCCGCAGAACCGTGTCGTTGAACAGTTCCGCTGTCACGCCGCCCATGCCCAACACCAGGGCCGCGCCCAAGGGGTCACGCTTCAAACCCAGTATCAACTCTACACCGCCGGTCACCATTTCTTGCACGAGGAATCGCGTCGGCTTCACACCCGTCTTGGTTTCAACCTCAGCCGCCATCGCTTGCAAACGTGCAGCCATTTGATCGGGTGCGAGGTTAACCGCCACACCGCCGACATCGCTCTTGTGTGTGATGGCGCTGGACAGCAGCTTGAGCACCACGCGGGGGCCGAGTTGCTGCGCTGCTTGCTCTGCTGCTTCTTCGGTCGTGACGATGATTTCACGCACGCCAGGGATGCCAAAGCGCGCAAACAGCGCTTTGACCTGGGCTTCGTCCAGCGGGCCGGAGGGGAAGTCGCCGCACTCGGAGAGTCCCGCCACGCCCCCCCCATTCGGGCTGAGCCTGTCGAAGCCTTGTGAACCCTTCCAGCACGCCACCCGCCACATCGACTCCAACGCCACCGTGCAGCTCTCCGGTGCCATGAAGGCCGGCACGCCGCGCTGCGTCAACAGGGCCGCCACATCCGGCGCGTGCGGGCTCACGAAGGCGAGGATGGGTTTGTCGGAGCTGTCCATACAGTCCGCAATCGCACCCGCCATCAACTCCGGCATGGCCAAGCTGGACGAGCCGACGATGATGACCAGCGCGTCATACGTTGGGCTATCGAGCAGGGCTTGAATCGCGCCGCGCAACAAGGCGGGCTGCAAACCCGCCAGCGTCACGTCTATCGGATTGCGATCCAGCGCGGCGTGGTCGCCCGTCTGCAAGGCGCGCAGGCGCGCCGCTGTGGCCGAATCGGGCGCGGGCGTCTCAAAACCCGCCACGCCCAAGCTGTCAGACACCAGCGTGCCCGCGCCGCCGGTGGAGGTGAGAATCGCCACCCGCTTGCCGCGCAGCACGCGCCCGGTGGCCAGGGCGGCAGGCATGTCCAGCAGGTCGCTAAAGGTTTGCGCGCGCAGCACACCCACCTGTTGGAACAGCGCGTCGTACATCCGGTCGGCCCCGGCCAGCGCGCCGGTGTGCGACACCGCAGCCTGCGCGCCCGCCTCAGAGCGGCCAATCTTGAAGGCCACGATGGGCTTGCCCGCGCGTGCGGCTTTCAAAGCGGCGGCGCGGAATTTATCAGGGTGGCGAATACTCTCCACGTACAGCGCAATGACCTGGGTGGCCGGGTCATCGGCCAGATAGTCCACAAAATCAGCCAACTCCAGATCGACCTCATTGCTGGTGGAAATCAGCTTGGACAAGCCCATGCCCCGCGCCGCCGCGCGCGACAACAGCGCGCCCAAAATGCCGCCGCTTTGCGACACCACGCCGATGTTGCCCACAGGGAAATGGTCCATCGCCAGCGCCCCGCTGGCCGAGAGTGAAATGTTGTCGCTCAGGTTCACCAGGCCAATCGTGTTGGGGCCCAGCAGGCGCATCGGGCCTGCCGCTTCTTTCAAGAGCTGCTGGCGGCGAGCCCCCTCTTCACCCGTCTCGGTATAGCCACTGGCCAGCACAATCGCCGCCGCCGTGCCACGCTGCGCCAGCTCACGCACCGCTTGCTGCGCACGCTCATGCCCCAGCAACACAATGGCCACGTCAGGCACTTGCGGCAGCGAGGCAATGTCGGGGTAGCAGCGCAGGCCGTCGATGTTGTCAACGCGCGGATTCACGGGGTAAATGGCACCGCTGTAGCCCTGCTTGCGCAGATAAGCAATCGGCCGGCCCGCCGTTTTATTAATGTCGACCGAAGCACCGATGACGGCGACGCTGCGCGGTTTGAGGAGGCGGGAGATGGCATCCATTTGGCTAGGCCTTGCTTTTGGCTAAAAACGCCATCACCGCATCCCGGTGCTCGCTGCTGGTGTAGCAAATGCCTTGCGCCTGACTGCCCTGCGCAAACACTTCGCTGGCCGACAACTCCAGGCTCTTGTTCAAAATCGTCTTGCCCAGCGCCAGCGCGGTGGCCGAGCCCTGGCTCAACTCAGCGGCCCAGGCCTGCGCATCGGCCACCAGCGCATCAGCAGCAGTCAGCCGGTCTGCAATGCCAAGCTGTAGCGCCTCATCCGACCCCACTTTGCGCCCACTGAAAATCAACTCTTTGGCTTTGGAAAGCCCCACGCGGCGCGGCAAAAAGTACATGCCGCCACCATCCGGAACCAGCCCCCGGTGGATGTAAGACCAGGTGAAGCTCGCCGCCTCACTGGCCATGATGAAATCGCAAGCCAGCGCCGTGTCCGCCCCCAGCCCCGAGGCCGCGCCGTTGACCGCCGCAATCGTCGGCTTGGGCATGTTGTGCAGCAGGCTTTGCGCGTGGTGCACGCCCTGCTGGCGGTGCCAACCGTTAAAGCCCACCTCACCGGGCGGCGCCGACATGCGCCGCTCCATGCCCGCCACATCCCCCCCCGCGCAAAAGCCTTTGCCGTTGCCGGTGAGCACCAAGGCGCGGATGGATTTGTCAGCCGCCACACGCTCCAGCGCGACGATGAACTCAGCGCGCATCTCGTCGCTCATGGCGTTGCGTTTGTCGGGGCGGTTGAGGTAGATCGTGGCGATGTTGGCGTGAATTTGCAGGTCGATTAGGTTGTTACTCATGTGGGAAATATTTCATTCAAAAAAATGACAACTATTGTTCTGCCCAAACCGCTGACAGCAACTCCGCCTGTGCCAGCACTGTTTTGACCGCCTCGTCCTGCAAGTCTGGCGGGTAGCCGTACTTGTTGAGAATGCGCTTGACCATCACGCGAATCTTGGCCCGGGCACCTTCGCGTAGCGTCCAGTCAATCGTCACACTTTTCCGCACCTGGGTGATGAGCTCGGCGGCGATCACCTTGAGCTTGTCGTCGCCCATGGCCATCACGGCGCTCTGGTTTACGGCCAGCGCGTCGTAAAACGCAACTTCATCATCCGTCAGGCCCAGGGCAACGCCGCGCTTGGTGGCGGCGTCCAGGTCTTTGGCGAGTTGGATCAGCTCTTCAATCACCTGCATCGTCGAGATGGCGCGATTGTGGTAACCGTTCAGAGTCTGCTTGAGCTTTTCGCTGAACACCTGGCTTTGCACCAAGTTGCGCCGTGAGCGCACCTTGAGCTCGTCTTTCAGCAGTTTCTGCAACAACTCTGCGGCCACGTTCTTGTGCTTGAGTCCGCGTACCTCGGCCAGAAACTGGTCGCTCAAGATGCTGATATCCGGCTTGGCCAAGCCTGCAGCGGTGAAAACATCAATCACCTGGCCTTCGGTGCTGATGGCTTTTGATACGAGTTGTCGTATGGCCGCATCAATTTGCTCAGGTGTCTTGCGGTTGTTGCTGCTCTGCTTGTTCAACGCGGCTTGCAGGGCCTGGAAGAAACTCACGTCGTCGCGGACTGCCGTGGCTTCATCACTGGCTGCGCAAAGGGCAAAGGCGCGGGACAGTTCCGTCACCACTTGCCCCCAGCGCTTCTTGCCATCGGCCTGCGCCAGGATGTGCTCTTGCCCGGCGGGAATGAGGGCCAGGCGTTCGACGGGTTTGCCAGCCGTCCATGTGTCCCAGTTAAAGCCGTGCATCAAATCGCAGGCAATGCCATGCTTCTCCAGCATCACGGCAATGGCCTGCCCGGTGTCAAAGGTTGGGTCACCCCTGCCGCCACTCTCGGTGTAGGTGGCCAGCGCCTGTTTGAGCTGGTCGGCCAAGCCCAGATAGTCCACCACCAAGCCACCGGGTTTGTCGCGGAAGACTCGATTGACGCGGGCAATGGCCTGCATCAGGCCGTGACCCTGCATGGGCTTGTCGGCGTACATGGTGTGCAGGCAAGGCGCGTCAAAACCGGTGAGCCACATGTCACGCACGATCACGATGCGGAAGGGGTCCCTGGCGTCCTTGAAGCGGTTGGCCAGCTTGCGGCGCTTGTCCTTGCTGCGAATATGGGGCTGCCAGTCCGGGCCATCGTCGGCACTACCCGTCATCACCACCTTAACCACGCAGGCCTTACCCTTCTCGCCTTCCGCATCGTCGTCCTTCGCGCTGGCCCAATCGGGGCGCAGCGCAATCAGCGCGTTGTACAGGTCAACCGCAATGCGGCGGCTCATGCAGACGATCATCGCCTTGCCGTCCATGGCCTCTACGCGCTTCTCGAAATGCGCCACCATGTCAGCGGCGATCAGCGCCACGCGTTTCGGGTCGCCCACCAGCGCCTCCAGCGCGGCCCACTTGGTTTTGAGTTTTTCCTTTTTGGTCAGCTCTTCGCCTTCGGTGATTTCCTCAAACTCCGCGTCAAGCTTGGGCAACTCGGCAGCGTTCAGGCTCAGCTTGGAAATGCGGCTTTCGTAATAGATGGGCACTGTGGCCTTGTCAGCCACAGCGCGCTGGATGTCGTAGATGCTGATGTAGTCGCCAAACACCGCCCGCGTATTGGCGTCGGTCTTCTCGATGGGCGTGCCGGTGAAGCCGATGAACGACGCATTGGGCAAGGCGTCGCGCAGGTTACTGGCAAAGCCGTAAGACATCTCGCCGGTCTTTTCATTCACCTTGCCGCCAAACCCGTACTGGCTGCGGTGCGCTTCATCCGCAATCACCACAATGTTCTGCCGCGCACTCAAACACGGCATGGCCTCGCCTTTTTCAGCCATGAACTTATGGATGGTGGTGAACACCACGCCGCCGCTGGCCCGGTTCAGCAACACCCGCAAATGCTCGCGTCCGTCCGCCTGCACCGGCATCTGACCCAGGATGTCGTGACAGCGCTGGAACTGGCCAAACAACTGGTCGTCCAGGTCGTTGCGGTCGGTCAACACCACCAGCGTCGGGTTTTGCATCACCGGGTGGCGCACCACCCGCGCGGCGTAAAAGAGCATGGAGTAACTCTTGCCGCTGCCCTGCGTGTGCCACACCACGCCAGCGCGCCGGTCGCCTGGCTGGCCGCCGTGCATCTTGCCGCTCCAAAACGCGCCCGCGTTGTCGCGCATCAGACTCTGATCGGCCATGCCGCTGGCGCGTACTGTCTCTTCCACCGCCGCATTGACGGCATGAAACTGGTGGTAGCCCGCAATGATCTTGTGCAGCGCACCCGTGTCCGCGTCTTCTTCAAACACGATGAAATGCTGGAGCAGCCCAAGGAAGCGCTGCCGCTCAAACACCCCGCGCACCAGCACCTCAAGTTCCAGCATGGTTTTGGGTGCATCACCCTCGCCAGTGATGGTGCGCCAGACCTTGAACCACTCTTGGTTGGCCGTCACAGACCCCATGCGCGCCTGCAAGCCGTCGCTCACCACCAGCGCCGCGTTGTAATGCAACAGCGAAGTGATCTGTGCCTTGTAGGTTTGCAGCTGCGCGTAGGCCGTCCAGATCGTCGCGTCTTCATCGGTAGCGTTTTTCAGCTCAATCACACCCAGCGGCAACCCGTTCACAAAGACCACGATGTCGGGCCGGCGCTTGTGTTGCCCCTCGATCACCGTGAACTGGTTCACCGCCAGCCAATCGTTGGCGGCCACGTTGCCAAAGTCCAGCAGCCGCACATGGTCACCCGCCATGCTGCCGTCGGCACGCGGGTACTCCACCGGCACACCATCGCGCAGCATGCGGTGAAAGGCGCGGTTGGTCTGTGTGAGCGATGGCGTACCCACCCGCAGCACCTTGCGCAAAGCGTCTTCCCGCGCGTCCTCGGGCACCAGCCGGTTCAGCCGCAAGATGGCCGCGCGCAATCGCTCCACCA
>JANPNG010000123.1:0-3068 GCA_031427355.1 Hylemonella sp. | reverse complement strand
TGCTGCACCGCTTGCGAGGCGTCCAGCATCTCCAGGCGGGCCACCACTTCTTTGACAGCCTCGGCATGGGCGACATCCACCACCAACAGGGCGTCGGGGGTGTCGATGATGAGCAAGTCCTGGGTACCTAGAGCCACCACAGGGCGCTGCCCGGCGGCGTGAATGTAGGTGTTTTTGGCGTGCAGGTGATGGGCTTGCGCCAACTCACCCCCCGCGCGATTGCCCAGTGCATCAGGCGTGGCGAGATCAGCGACGGCGTTCCAACTGCCCACGTCGCTCCACTGACCGGCAAAGGGGAACACGCTGACGTTGCTGGCGCGCTCCATCACCGCGTAGTCAATGGACTGGCTGCGGCAGGCGGCAAACACCGGCGCGTCGGGACGAATAAAAAGCCCGTCCTGCTGGGGTGCAAGCATGGCCTGGCGGCACACCGCCAGAATGTCGGGCGCGTGGGTCTGCAAGGCGTCGAGCAGGGTTTGTGCCTGGACCAAAAAGATACCCGCGTTCCAAAGGTACTGGCCGCTGGCCAGAAATTCCATCGCCTTGTCAGCGGAAGGCTTCTCAACGAAACGAGCAACCTCACACCCACCATGCGCAGCCGGACCGCCTTTTTGTATGTACCCATAAGCCGTGCTGGGGTGGCTGGGTAGGATGCCAAAGGTCACGATGCGCCCCGCCTGCGCGGCAGGTGCTGCGCTGCGCACCATGTCGGCAAAGGCTGGCGCGTCGGGGATGTGGTGGTCTGCCGGACAGAACAAGAGCAGCGCGTCTGCCGAGGCGGTCAAAGCCGCCAGGGCCATGGCGGCGGCGGTGTTTTTGGGCTGCGGCTCCAAGATCTGGCGCACAGATAAACCCGCGTGCGTGGCGACGTCGGCCAGCAAGAAACGATGTTCTTCGGAAGAAACACAGGTGATGTGCGGCGACCCTTCGACAAGCTCAGGGCGAACGGGCTGGGCTGGGCGAACGGCTTGGTCGGTTTGACATAGTGGCGCCACCCGCTCCAGCGTGAGTTGCAGCAACGATTTATCACCCAACAAGGGAATGAACTGCTTGGGAAAGGCTTTACGCGATAGGGGCCACAGCCGGGTGCCGGAGCCGCCGCACAGAATGACGGGGTGAATCATGGTTCAATATTTTTGAGCAAAAAATCAACGATGAATTGATCTTTTCTGGCCACGACCAGGTCTGTGACTTGGTCCATCTCGATGTTCATGTAGTCATGCACGATGCGGTTGCGCAAGCCAATGACGGCGTTCCATGCCGCCAAATCGGCAGGCGGAACCAAATCGCAGGTGGTCAGCGCATTAAATGCGTCATAGCCCGATATGGGAACGGGCTGATTGCTGGCTTTGAGCAGTTGCTTCGCTTTGCCGATCGCGTTTTCAATAAGCACCTGCATGGCATGAAGCACCCCACCTTGCTCCAAGGCTGTCAAGGCACGCCCTGTAGAAAGAATGGCTCTGGCTTGCGCCAGTAACGCACTCTGCTCGACCGCAATGCGCGCCGTTTCAGCCTGGTACAGGTCAAGCCGCATGTTGCTTATCCCAATAAAAGTCTTCGACTTCGCGCCAGGTGCGAAGTAAAAAGTGCGCCCAGGCGAGGGTGTCTTCGCCCACCAAGAGTATGCCGTCTTCGGCCACGCTATCGCGCATGGCCAGGTTGGCTCTGCGCAGTTCGATAAGGTCAATGGCCGACTCGGCAACACCCAATGCAAGCGCCAGCTTTCGGCGCAAGGTCTCAGTGTTGGCCAAGACCGCGAACCAGTCGAGCTGGGGGTGCCATTGGAGGGCGATGTCCCAGTCACTGTCAGCACGAGCCTTGCCTGTGGCACGGCTGCCCACCAAAACGGCAAACGCCAGATCCGGCTCGCCTAGCAAGGCTTGCGCCAGCGTGCGAATGGATTCGCCGTGGCCAGCATCGGACTGCTTTGGTGTTATGACGGGGTGAATCATCACCCGATTTTACCGGGGCAGATCAAGAAAATACCTCGGCTTCAGCCAGTGGCAAGCCAGCCTGGTCTTTGCCCGAGAGTTGCGGCGGCGCATCCAGCGGCCACTCGATGCCGATGGCCGGGTCATCCCAGGCGATACAGCGCTCGAACTCGGGAGCGTAATAGTCCGTCGTCTTGTAGAGGAAGTCTGCGGATTCGCTCGTGACGACAAAACCATGGGCAAAGCCGGGGGGCACCCACAATTGCCGGTGGTTGGCCTCACACAACTCCACCCCCACCCAGCGACCAAAAGTGGGGGACGACTGGCGCACATCCACCGCCACATCAAAAACCGAGCCGCGCACCACCCGCACCAGCTTGCCCTGCGCTTGCTTGATCTGGTAGTGCAGGCCGCGCAGCACCCCTTTGGCTGAGCGGCTGTGGTTGTCCTGCACGAAGGCCAGATCCAGACCCGTGGCCTGGTTAAAGGCCTTCTGGTTAAAGCTCTCAAAGAAAAAGCCGCGCGCATCACCGAACACCTTGGGTTCAATGATGAGCACCCCCGGCAAAGAAGTTTCTATGGCCTTCATCGCACGCCGCTCTCGCGCTCCGTCAACATGCGCAGCAAATACTGGCCATAGCCGTTTTTGGCCATGGGTTGTGCGAGTCGCCCCACTTGCTCGCTGCTGATCCAGCCCTGGCGCCAGGCGATTTCTTCTGGGCAGGCAATCTTCAGGCCTTGACGGTGCTCCAGCGTGGCGATGAACTGGCTGGCTTCGAGCAGGCTGTCATGGGTGCCGGTGTCCAACCAGGCGTAGCCACGCTGCATGATCTGCACGCTGAGTTGCCCTTGCGTCAGGTAGGCATGGTTGACGGCGGTAATCTCCAGCTCACCCCGGGCGCTGGGCTTGACGGCCTTGGCAATGTCCACCACTTGGTTGTCATAAAAGTACAAGCCGGTCACGGCGTAATGACTCTTCGGATGCACCGGCTTTTCTTCGATGCTGCTGGCGTTGCCCTGCGCGTCAAACGCCACAACGCCATAGCGCTCGGGGTCTTGCACATGGTAGGCAAACACGGTGGCGCCAGTGGTTTTTGCGTCAGCCGCGCTCAGCAGGCCGGCCAGGTCATGACCATA
>JANPNG010000122.1:0-2017 GCA_031427355.1 Hylemonella sp. | reverse complement strand
GGTAGGCGGTGAACAGCGCGCCCATGGCGATGGACTGGTCGATGCGCGCAAAGGTCTTGCCGGTGAAGTCGGAGTCCAACTCCACCAGCTCAGCGGCTTCGGCAGCGGCGCAGATGTTGGCCATCTCCATCACGGTCTCTAGCGGGAACTTGCCGGCTGCCGTTTCGGCCGAGGTCATCACGGCGTCGGTGCCGTCCAGCACGGCGTTGGCCACGTCGCTCACCTCGGCGCGGGTGGGCACCGGGTTGGTGATCATGGACTCCATCATGTGGGTGGCGGTGATGACGGTTTTGTCCATGTCGCGCGCCATTTTGATCATGCGCTTTTGCAGTGCGGGCACGGCCGCGTTGCCGACCTCAATGGCCAAGTCACCGCGCGCCACCATGATGCCGTCGCTGGCCCGCAAAATTTCTTCCAGACGCGGAATCGCCTCGGCGCGCTCGATCTTGGCGATCAGGTGCGGCTTGTGGCGGTACTCGGCGGCGGCCACGTTGCAGAGCTGGCGCGCCATCTCCATGTCGGTCGCGTTTTGCGGAAAACTCACCGCCACATAATCGGCCTGAAAAGACATGGCGGTCTTGATGTCTTCCATGTCCTTGGCCGTGAGCGCAGGTGCGGTCAGGCCGCCGCCTTTTTTGTTGATACCTTTGTTGTTGGACAACTCGCCGCCCATGGTGACGACCGCGTGCACGGCCTCGCCGCGCACGGCTTCGACCTGCATCACGATCAGGCCGTCGTTGAGCAGCAGCACATCACCGGCCTTGACGTCACGCGGCAACTCTTTGTAGTCCAAACCCACGCCGTTGATGTCGCCCGGTTCGACGCGGCTGGCATCGAGCACAAATTTTTGTCCGGTCTCTAGCTGCACCTTGCTATCGGCAAACTTGCCCACGCGGATTTTGGGGCCTTGCAGGTCGGCCATGATGCCGACCTCACGCCCGGCGCGATGCGCTGCTTCGCGCACCAAGCGCGCACGGTCAATGTGGTCTTGCGCCTTGCCGTGGCTGAAGTTGAGCCGCACCACGTTGACACCTGCACGAATCATTTTTTCCAGCAGCGCCGGATCGCTGGAGGCCGGGCCGAGGGTGGCGACAATCTTGGTAGCGCGAAGGGACATGAATGGGGCTCCTTGTGATGAAGCTTCCATTTTTGCATGGAAACATCATCTGAATGAGTCCGGCTAACGGGGAGCGTCCGCGCTTATCCGCCGATGCCCTGCAAGGGGCCCAGTGGATTTCGGGTGTTCTCGGTCTCGGTGACCTTGGGTTGACCGCCCCAGGTTCGGTACACCACCAAATCGTTGACAAACAACACCGTGGCGTTGAAGCGCCAGCCGGTGATGGTGGTGTGACGCTCAAAGTTGAAAAAGTCTGAAAAAAATCCGCCATCACGCACCCGGTCTATCTTCGAGATGATGATCTCCATGCCCCGACAATCGTCGCGGGCCTCCAGGCAGGCCAGAATGCCCGGATCCAGCTCCTCGCGCTTGACCAGTGCACTGGGCAAAAACCGCCGCACCACATCTGTTTGCGTCAGTATCCTGATGTTGGGGTGCGTGGCCGGGTTAAAACCCCCTTGTTCCAGCTCCTTGCGCTGGCTTTTCATGGGCACCAGGGCCTCAATGGCCGCACGGGCATCTTCAAAACTGGCCAAGGGCGTGGATTGGTTGCGCGACTCAGGCAGCAGGTGACTGCAAGCACTTGTCAAGAGCACCAAAACCAGGGAGAGCAGGGTGTTGAAATGTTGTCTCATGATGGTTCATCCTAGGCACGTTCACGATTTGAGGACTTGACCTGCATCAAACCCTCGTCACTTCAAAGCCTGTTAAAAATCTGGTTTGCGAGCACTGTTCAGCGCTTAAGCCCCAGCACGCTTTTGCAAAATCTCAAACGCGGGCAAGGTCTTGCCCTCCAGCACCTCAAGGAAGGCCCCGCCGCCCGTGGAGATGTAGTCCACGTCTTTCTCAATCCCGTATTTGGCAATGGCCGCCAGGGTGTCACCCCCGCCCGCAATGCTG
>JANPNG010000121.1:0-4605 GCA_031427355.1 Hylemonella sp. | reverse complement strand
GACGCAACTCGGTGCCCTGCTGGAGGACGCACGTATCATTCCAAAGCCAGGCATGTCCACCAGCGAGCTGGAACTGGCCAAAAAAGTGGCGCTACGTTACCCGTGGCCCGCCACACAAAATCGCTATGCACTCTCTCTGGCTCTCAATGGCAATCCTGAGGAAGCGATTCGGCAAATGCGGGTCATGAGGGCGATGCACGGCGAAAAAACCTATTCAGAAATCAAGCAGAACTGGATCACTCTCGGGCAGGACAAATACCCTCGGATGAAGGAGTTGCAGTTGCCGTGACAAGGTCTGCCGCATTGCGGAATCTGGTCGTAAGCTTAATCGTTGCTTCGACGTTAATTGCGCCTTGGCTGATTCCGCCACAAGGCGTCCCCAGTCCGTCGGTGCTGCCCTGGCTGTTCAGCTTGGGGTGCGCCGGGCTGCTGGCACACCTGTGGTCTGTGGGCAATCAAGGCACCATCCAAGCGCAAAAACAGGATGCCGGGGCGATACTGTCAGCAACCTGGCTAATGGCAGCGCTGCTCAGCAGCGTGATCGGCTTGTGCCAATACTTCGGCGTGGCGCAACAGTTTGCGTTCATGAGTGATGCCAGTGTCGGCGAAGCCTATGCCAACCTGCGACAGCGTAACCAGTTTGCGTCGCTGACCAGCATCGGTTTGTTGGCCGTTGTTTTATGGTGGGCTGCTCAAGCGTCCGCGTTCCGAACAAGTCGTGTGTGGTCTTGGGGCCTGATCTTGGTCACGGTTTTGTTGGCTGCGGGTAACGCCGCGTCTTCATCGAGGACGGGGATGACGCAACTGGTTTTGATTGTGGCTATGGCCGTATGGTGGGGGCGCTCATCGGGTAGTGGACTACATCCACGGGTTCGGTGTCTGCTAATTACTGCAGTGCTCAGCTATCTAGTGGCAGCGCTGTTTCTGCCGGGTCTGATAGGCAAGCCGCTGGGCATGGGTGTTTTCACCCGTCTACAAGACGGGGGGGCAGCCTGTTCCAGTCGCCTGGTTTTATGGTCAAACGTGCTTCAGCTGATTGCTCAAAAGCCTTGGCTCGGCTGGGGTTGGGATGAGCTGCGTTATGCCCACTTCATCACCTTGTATGAAGGCCCACGCTTTTGCGAAATCATGGGCAACGCGCACAACCTGCCCCTGCATCTGGCCGTGACCTTGGGGCTTCCTGCGGCCTTGCTCCTGTGTGGCGGTGGGACTTGGCTGGTGTGGCGCGCCAAGCCCTGGCAAGAAACCGATGCCACGCGGCAAATGGCCTGGGGGGTGCTGGCGGTGATAGGGCTGCACAGCCTGCTGGAGTACCCGCTGTGGTATGGGCCGTTTCAAATGGCGGTGGGGCTTTGTCTGCTGCTGCTGTGGGTGCCACGGACACAAGTCAAACCGCTTTTGGGATCAATGGCAGAACAAAAAAATATGCAAAATCAGCCCGTAGACCAATCAATACGTACGTGGACAGCTATTGTTTTGCTAGCGGCTATGGGCTACGCTGCGTGGGACTACCATCGCATCAGCCAAATCTACGTGCCCGTCGCGCAGCGCTCAGCGGCGTACAAAGACAACACCTTGGAGAAAATCCGCAGTTCCTGGTTATTTCAAAACCAGGTGCAGTTTGCCGAACTGACGACCACGCCGCTGACACGGGATAACGCCGTGCAGATCAACGCCTTGGCGCATGGGCTACTGCATTACTCGCCCGAAGCCCGCGTGGTGGAGACCTTGATTGACAGTGCGCGGCTGCTGGGGCGCGAGGATGAGGCCCAGTTCTTTGCTTTGCGCTACCGTGCGGCCAACCCTAAGCCGCCACAAAACTGCCCGACTTGCCCCCATGTTTCTCCAGCAAGGTGATACCCGTCATGGTCATGCCACGGTCCACGGCCTTGCACATGTCGTAAATCGTGAGCAGGGCGACTTGCACGGCTGTCAGGGCTTCCATCTCCACGCCGGTGGGGCCGACAGTTTCGACCGTGGCCGTGCAGCTGACGTGAGGGGGCATGCTGGCCGTGACGTGGTGGAGTGAAAACTCGATGGCCACGTGGGTCAGGGCCAGCGGGTGGCACAGCGGAATCAGGTCGCTGGTTTTTTTGGCGGCCTGGATGCCCGCAATGCGGGCGATACCGATGACGTCGCCTTTTTTGGCGCTGCCGGATTCGATCAGGGCCAGTGTGGCGGGCAGCATCTCAATGCGCCCGGTGGCCACGCCGATGCGGTGGGTGCTGGCCTTGGCGGCCACGTCCACCATGTGGGCCTGGCCTTGGGCGTCAAAATGGGTGAGGGAGCTCATGGGGTTTAACTTTACGAAACATTCATGGATTTCAAGCATCATACGATCCATGGCGTGTGCCAATGGGGGTGCTCACAATGGATGCTCCGATTCTGTTTCTTGATTTGAATTTATTTTGAGCCAAAAACCACAGAAAAATCTACCTCTAGCCCATAAAAAACGTGCGCTAGCAGCTATATTTTTAATAGCAATTCAGTTGCTGACGTCGCCCCCTGCCCTGGCCCAGCTCCCCACCCTGGGCGACGGCGCGGACATGAGCGCGAGCGCGGAGCGGCGCATTGGCGACAACATTGCGCGCCAGTTGTACCGCGACCCGGACTACATCGATGACCCCGTGCTGGCCGACTACGTGCAGGGCATCTGGCTGCGGCTGATGGCCGCAGCGCGCCAGCGCGGCGAGCTGTCCCCGGAGCTGGAGGCGGCTTTTGCCTGGGACATCGCGCTGGGGCGCGACCGCAGTGTGAATGCCTTTGCGCTGCCGGGCGGTTACCTGGGGGTGCATTTGGGGCTGGTGGCGGTGGTGACCAGCGAGGACGAGCTGGCCTCGGTGCTGGCACATGAACTCAGCCACGTGACACAGCGCCATATTGCACGACTCATCAGCCGGGAAAGCAAGACCGGCCCCCTGCTCATCGCCGCCATGATTTTGGGTGCGCTGGCCGCCAGCCGAAGCCCGCAGACCGCCACCGCCGTGATCGCGGGCGGGCAGGCCGTGGCCATCCAGGGCCAGCTCAATTTTTCACGGGATATGGAGCGCGAGGCGGACCGGGTGGGCTATGGCATCTTGACCCAGGCGGACTTCGCGCCGCAAGGCTTTGTCACCATGTTCGAGAAGCTGCAACAGGCCAACCGCTTCAATGATCTGGGCAGCTTCCCCTACCTGCGCAGCCACCCCATGACCACGGCGCGCATTGCCGACATGCAGTCGCGCCAGCAATTGCTGCCGCCCACCGCCTTCAGCCCTACAGTGGCGCACACCCTGCTGGCCGCGCGCGCCCACGTGCTCAGCTACACCGACACTGAGAGTTTGCGCAGCACGGTGAACGCCGCCAGTAACCCTCAGTTGGGCAAATTGACCGTGGCACGTCAGGCCGGCGTGCTGTATGGCGCGGCCCTGGCGGCGTCAGCACAACGTGACTTTGCGCTGGCCGAGCGTTGGTGGGGGCGCTTGCAGACACTGACGCGTGACCTGGCCCCAGTGCCAGCCCAGGTCGCGCGCCTGGTGCGCTTGCTGGGGGCGGAGTTGGCGCTGGCCTCGGTCAAGCCCGCGCTGGCCCTGGAGCGGTTGGAGGGCGGGCCGGTAACTGCCATGACGGGTGCGGGGCTCAGGCCCGAGTTGTTTGCGTGGGCACAGGCCGTGACGCTGTCGGGTAAGGCCGAGCCGGTGTCGCAAGCGGCGCAGCAACTGCAAACCTGGGTGGCCAACTGGCCGCGTGATGCGCAAGCCTGGCAGCTTTTGTCAGCCGCCTATGCGGCACAGGGCCAGGGCTTGAGTGCGGTGCGGGCCGATGCGGAAGCGCGGGCGGCGCATCTGGATTTTGCGGCGGCGTTGAACCGCCTGAAAGCGGCGCAGGACATGATGCGACAGGGTGGCAAGATTGACCACATCGAGGCGTCCATCATCGACACCCGTGCCCGCGAGTTTGAACTACGGCTTCGCGAACAGTCGCTCCAGCGCTGAGTCAATCACCAGGCAGAAGGCCGAGTAGATCAGCGAGCCCAGCAATGCAGCGGTAAAGCTGCGCACCTCAAAGCCGTCCATCAGGTTCGCGGCCGCCCAGAACAGCAGGGCGTTGATGACAAACAGAAACAGGCCCAGCGTGAGCACCGTCACGGGCAGGGTGAGCACAATCAGCAGCGGGCGCAAAAAAATGTTGAGCAGGCCGATGACCAGCGCTGCGCCCAGCGCCACGCTGTAGCTGATGACGATCACGCCGCTGTAAATCTGCGCGACGGCCAGCAGGGCGGTAGCGCAGAGCAACCATTTGATGATGAGTTTCATGGGGAGTAAGCATAGCACCCCGCCATGAAACGCAGGAATCAAACCTGATTACTCTGAGGCCAGCATTAGCGCGGCACCCAAGCCGGTCACGGCCGCTGGAATGGCCCATTTAGAGGGGTTCTCAGCGGGCTGATCGGCGGTAATCGGTGGCAAGTCCTGTCCAAATTTCGGTCGTCGTGCGTCCATGACGTGTGCCACGCCATGCTCGGTCTGTAGCTGCCGTGTTAGGGCCACCAAATCGCCATGCGCAAGTACCGTCGTGACTTGATCCCCTTGGGTTTGCAGCTTTGTCACCAACCCGGCAAATAAA
>JANPNG010000120.1:0-2386 GCA_031427355.1 Hylemonella sp. | reverse complement strand
CTCGCGCATCGAAACGAGTGCCATGGTGATTTCCCCGGAAGAGTTGGTGACGGATGGATAGCCTAAGGTCGGATTTTAACGGTTGGGCTAACTTACCTGGCAAATTCTGAGCATATTCGTGCCCCCCGGCGAGCCAATGGGTTCACCGCAGGTGATGGCATAGATGTCGCCGGTTTTCACAATACCGCGCGCTTTGAGGTGTTTCTCGGCTTCGGCCAGCAAAGTGTCGCGGTCCAAGCCCATGTCCATCAGCAGCGGGCGCACATTGCGGTACAGCGTCATCTTGCGTTGCGTGGCCACCTTAGGCGTGAGCGCGTAGATGGGGATGTTGATGCGATGGCGACTCATCCACAGGGCAGTGGAGCCGCTCTCCGTCAGGGCCACGATCGCCTTGGCACCCAGATGGTAAGCCGTGAACAACGCGCCCATGGCAATAGATTGGTCGATGCGCGCAAAGGTTTTGCCGGTGAAGTCGGAGTCCAACTCCACCAGCTCAGCGGCTTCGGCAGCGGCGCAGATGTTGGCCATTTCCATCACGGTCTCCAGCGGGACCTTGCCCGCTGCCGTCTCGGCCGAGGTCATCACCGCATCGGTACCGTCCAGTACCGCATTGGCCACGTCACTCACCTCGGCGCGGGTGGGCACCGGGTTGGTGATCATGGACTCCATCATGTGGGTGGCGGTGATGACGGTCTTGTCCAGCTCGCGCGCCATTTTGATCATGCGTTTTTGCAGTGCGGGCACAGCCGCGTTGCCAACCTCAATGGCCAAGTCCCCGCGCGCCACCATGATGCCGTAGCTGGCGCGCAAGATTTCTTCGAGGCTTGGAATCGCCTCGGCGCGCTCGATCTTGGCGATCAGGTGCGGCTTGTGGCGAAACTCGGCTGCGGCCACGTTGCACAGCTGGCGCGCCATTTCCATGTCGGTGGCGTTTTGCGGAAAACTCACCGCCACGTAGTCGGCCTGGAAGGACATGGCGGTCTTGATGTCGTCCATGTCCTTGGCCGTGAGCGCGGGTGCGGTCAGGCCACCGCCTTTTTTGTTGATGCCCTTGTTGTTGGACAGCTCACCGCCCATGGTGACCACCGCGTGCACAGCCTCGCCGCGCACGGCTTCGACCTGCATCACGATCAGGCCGTCGTTGAGCAGCAGCACATCACCGGCCTTGACGTCACGCGGCAACTCTTTGTAGTCCAAGCCCACGCCGTTGATGTCGCCCGGCTCGGTGCGGCTGGCATCGAGCACAAATTTTTGCCCGGTTTCTAACTGCACCTTGTTGTCGGCAAACTTGCCCACGCGAATTTTCGGACCTTGCAAGTCGGCCATGATGCCGACCTCGCGTCCGGCACGGCTAGCGGCTTCACGCACCAGGCGGGCGCGGTCGATGTGGTCTTGTGCCTTGCCGTGGCTGAAGTTGAGCCGCACCACATTGACGCCCGCACGAATCATCTTCTCTAGCAAGTCCGGGTCGCTGGAAGCGGGGCCGAGGGTGGCGACAATCTTGGTAGCGCGAAGGGACATGAGAAAGGCTCCTTGTAATTGAGGTTTCCATTCTTGCATGGAAACAATTACAAAGATGCGTCAAACAGCCGGATTCAACCGCCAATGCCCTGCAAAGGTCCCAGCGGATTGCGGGTGTTTTCGGTCTCGTTGACCTTGGGTTGGCCGCCCCAAGTTCGGAACACTACCAAGTCATTGACAAACAAAACCGTGGCGTTGAAGCGCCAGCCGGTGATGGTGGTGTGACGCTCAAAATTGAAAAAGTCTGAAAAGAAACCGCCGTCGCGCACACGGTTAATCTTCGAGATGATGATTTCCATGCCCCGACATTCGCCACGGGCCTCCAGGCAAGCCAGAATGCCCGGATCCAGCTCCTCACGCTTGACCAGCGAGCTGGGTAAAAATCGCCGCACGACATCCGCTTGCGTCAAGAGCTTGATGTTGGGGTGCGTGGCCGGGTTAAAGCCCCCTTGCTCCAACTCCTTGCGCTGACTCTTCATGGGCACCAGGGCTTCAATGGCCTCGCGAGCGTCTTCAAAACTGGCCAAGGGCGTGGACTGGTTGCGCGACTCAGGCAGCAGGTGACCGCAAGCACTTGTCAAGAGCACCAAGAACAGGGGCAATAAAGGAGTGAGGTATTGCGTCATGATGATTTATCCTAGACTTGTCCGCGCCTTGAGAACTTGACCTAGATCAATGCCTTATCACTTCACACCCCGTTAAAAGCCTGCTTTGCGGGCATCGCTCAACGCTTAACCTGCGGCTCGCTTTTGCAGGATCTCGAACGCTGGCAAAGTCTTGCCCTCCAGCACCTCCAAAAAGGCCCCGCCACCGGTAGAGATGTAGTCCACTTCTTTCTCAATGCCGTACTTGGCAATCGCCGCCA
>JANPNG010000119.1:0-5107 GCA_031427355.1 Hylemonella sp. | reverse complement strand
TGGGCCAAGGTGGTGAAAGAGGCGGGCGTCAAGGCCGAAGGCTGACCCGCACCGCCCTATGAGCGAAGGCAACGTCCACCTCAGCATTGCGGCCGGTGTGGCCGCCGTGCAATTTGACCGACCCCAGGCGCGCAACGCGATGACCTGGGCCATGTACGAGCAGCTCATGGCCATTTGCCGCGAGTTGCCCACGCGCAGCGATGTGCGCGTTGTCACCTTTCGCGGCGCGGGCGGCGAGGCCTTTATCGCAGGCACCGACATTGCGCAGTTCCAAGCCTTTGGCAGCGGCGCGCAAGGGGGTGAAGCGGGTGTGGCCTATGAACGTCAAATCGACGCTTGCATGGCCCTGCTAGAAGCCCTGCCCCAGCCTACCGTGGCCCTCGTTGAAGGCTGGTGCGTCGGTGGCGGTCTGGCCATTGCCACGGGCTGCGATTTCCGCATCGCCACGCCCAGTGCACGCTTTGGCGTGCCGATTGCCAAAACCCTGGGCAACTGCCTGTCGCTGGGCAACTTGGCGCGCCTGACGGCAGCTTGGGGCCAGCAACGCGTCAAGCGCATGTTGATGCTGGCCGAGATTTTGAACGCCGACGAGGCCCTAGCCTGCGGCTATGTGCACGAGGTCTGTGCAGCGACTGACATCGACGCGGCAGCGCAGCGCCTGTGCACCCGCTTAGCTTCTCTGGCCCCGGTGACGCAAAGTGTGAGCAAAGAGGGTCTGCGACGCGTAGCCGCGCACGCGTTGTCTGAGTCTGAACAAACCGGTGATGATTTGATTCGCCGCGCCTATGGCAGTGAGGATTTCCGTGAAGGCATCGGTGCTTTTGTGGCCAAGCGTGTGCCGGACTGGAAGGGGCGTTGATGTTTGCGTCTGTGATGTTTTCGCCTAGGTTGGCTCGCGATAGCTGCTTGTGTCTGGCGTCTGCTTCGCAGGATCAGGTCGGCGGCGCACTCAGCTCCGCGGCTGTCCCCCGTGTCGGCCTAGGGCCGACGACTCCTCCTTTATGCCGCTGCGCTGAGCGCACCACCGACCTGATCCGACCACCGTGGAGGGTATTCAACCGGCGCATACCCACCTTGTTCGCTGCCTCGGCGCTTGGTGTGGACGGCGTAGCGGCATCAAGGAGGAGGCCGAAGGCCGGGGGACAGCCGCGTAGTCGTCCACACCAAGTGCAGGGGCGTACAAAAACCCAAACGCAACGATGTCGTAAATTCAGGAACGCTCAACCATGACCGACCCCAAACCCAGCAACAAGACAACACCCACCGGCCCCCTCGCAGGCCTGCGCGTGCTCGAACTCACGCAAATCATGTCTGGCCCGACCTGCGGCATGCTCTTGGCCGACATGGGGGCCGACGTCATCAAGGTGGAAAAGCTGCCCGGTGGTGACGACGCACGCGGCTACCGCGACCCGCTGGTGAACGGTGTGTCCGCGCCCTTCATGATGATGAACCGCAACAAGCGCGGTCTGGCCGTCAACCTCAAGCACGCACAAGGGCGCGAGCTGCTGCTGCGCATGGTCAAAGACGCCGACGTGCTGGTGGAGAACTTTCGCGGTGGCACCATGGACAAGCTGGGCCTGGGTTATGACGTGCTCTGCGGCATCAACCCCGGCCTGATCTACTGCGCTATCAGCGGCTATGGCCGCACCGGCCCGTATGCCGACAAAGGCGGTTTTGATTTGATCGCGCAAGGTTTTGCCGGGTTGATGTCCATCACCGGCGAGCCGGGCCGCCCACCGGCCAAAAGCGGCAATGCCGTGTCCGACATGAACGCGGGCATCCTCGCGGCCTTGGGCATCGTCTCGGCCTATGTGCACAAGCTCAAAACCGGTCAGGGCCAGATCGTCGATACCTCGCTGTCAGACGCTGCCTTGCAACAACTCTCTTGGCACGCCGCCATCTTCTTTGCCAATGGCCGCTCGGCTGAACCCACCGGCTCGGCCCACATCCTGACCGCGCCCTACCAGGCCTTTGAAGCCAGCGACGGCTGGATCAACATTGGTGGCGCCAACCAGGCCAACTGGGAGCGCATTGCCGACGTGCTGGGCCACCCCGAGTGGCGCAGCGACGCGCGCTTTGCCAGCAACAGCGACCGCATGGCGCACCGCGAAGAATTGGCCTCTCTGATGAACACCGTGCTGCGCAATCGCACCCGTGCCGAGTGGCAAGCCGCCTTTGATGCGGCTGGTGTGCCCGCTGGGCCGGTGCACACCGTGGGCGAGGCGCTCAGCCACCCGCAAACGCTGGCGCGCGGCATGGTGGTGGAGTTGGATCACCCGCAGGCCGGGCCTACGCGTGCCATCGGCTGCCCGATTCATTTCTCAGTCACGCCGACCCAGGTCACACGCGCGGCGCCCCTGCTGGGCCAGCACACGCGTGAGTTGCTGCTGGAACACGGCTACAGCCACGCCGACATTGACGCCCTGGTGGCGCAAGGGGTGGTTGAAGATGCGACACCGACACCCGTTGCCGCATGAGCGAAACTCAGCAACTCATGCGTTCAACAGCACCTCAGGCTGAACCCATCTACCACGGCATTTTGCTGCGCGGCCCCACCCACCCGAATGCGGCAGCGTCACCCCAAGAGGCTTGCCAGGCCGTACTCACTCAACTGGATGCGCTGGCGCTCGCCCCACAGGTCAGCGCCCAAAGTGGCCAGGACGTGCGTGGCCCCTGGTTGCGCCTCAAACTCAAGCCCTCGGCCCTGAACAAATGGGCGCCGGGTTTTGACACCCTGCGCCTGTGTGAAGCGCTCAGGTTGGACACCGAAAATCAGCCTGCTGACCTGCGGCGCGAAATCCTCGTGGCCATGCTCATGGGGCCTATCGAGTTTGAATTCCCCAGCATGGATGAGCTGGTGTCCGCCGTGCGCATCCGCCAGTACATCGTGCAAAACGCACGCAAAACCACCCTGGCCTTTCACACCACTGAGGCGGAGCGCCCTGAGGACTGCTGGACTTACCAAGAAGACCGCGGCTTCACTGTTCTGCCCGGTGCTGACCTCATCCAAGCGCTGACCAAGGCCACACAACCCGAGGTCTCAGGCACGCTGTACGCCTTCTCGTGCTACCGCGCCACCGAATACGTGACGCTCTTAGGCATTGCACAAGAACTGACACAGAGCAACCCCGCCCTGCTGGTCCAATTGGAAACCCTGTGGACGCAACGCGCCATCCAGTCGGGCGAGTTTCATGAGGTGTTTTTGCGCGAACAAGGCAGCATGGATGCGCCCCTGCCGCCGCGCTACTTTGTGCCGGGTGAGCGCACCTGGTTTCGCAACCCAGACGAGCCCTCCTCCAACGCCTCGGGCTATGAAGGCTCTTGGGTCATGTACCTGGGCGGCGGCCTGTTCACCAATTTCTGGAAGCAAGACCAACCCTACACGCTGGTAAGCAAATGCGTGGAGATTTACCACTGGCGCCACGCCGTCTTCCTCGACGCTCAGGGCGACGAGCGCATTGACGAGGACAAGGTGCAAGCATTGGTTGAAGCGTCGCTCGCCAACCCGGCAGAAGTCACCCGCATCATGGCCGTGATGGCACGCTACCGCGAGCCGCGCGGCGTGTACACGGATGCGGGCGGCTGCGTTGACACCACGCGTGAATTTGCCCGCTGGGTGCGCCCCGAGACGGCCAATTTGATCCTGCCAAAGGCTTGACGAGACACCCATGACGGCGCCCCACAGGCCATGACCGCCAAGGCCCGCCAACTCCCGATTGATGCGCTCAAGGTGATCGCCTCGCAGCTCATCGTGCTGCACCACCTCAGCGCCTACGGCCCCGTGGCCGATACGCTGAGCCAGAGCGCCCCAGTGCTGATGGATTGGTTTTTTGATTACGCCCGCATGGCGGTGCAAGTGTTCCTTGTCGTGGGGGGCTATCTGGCCGCCGCAGGACTGGCGCCTGGCAGCAAGCTCAGGCATCGTCACTCGCCTGTGCAAGCGGTGCTCAAACGCTACCGGCGGCTGGTTTTGCCTTGCCTGGCCGCGTTGTTACTGGCTGTGGCCAGTGCGGCCCTGGCCCGTCAATGGATGCACGAAGATTTCATCCCCACCGCCCCGACTTGGGCGCAGAGCGTGGCCCATGTTTTCCTATTGCAGGGCTTGCTGGACAAAGAAGCCCTGACCGCAGGGGTGTGGTACGTGGCGATTGACTTTCAGCTGTTTGTGCTGATGACGCTTTTGCTCTGGCTGGGCCAGCGTCAGCACCGCAGCAGCGCGGCCGATCAAGCCTTCGGCCCCGGCCTGGCCCAGACCTTCACCTTGGGCCTGGTCTTGAGTCTGATGCTGGCCTCGCTGTTCTTCTTCAACCGCGACCCGGCCTGGGACAACTGGGCGATCTATTTTTTTGGCTCTTACGGCATGGGTGCTGCTGCTTTTTGGGCCGGGGGGTCACGCCGACCCGCGCTGTCCCTGGGCTTGTTGGCGGTCACGGGTGGGCTGGCACTGGCGCTGGAATTTCGCGATCGCATCGTCTTGGCGCTAGGGCTAGCTTTGCTGCTCGGTCTGTGGCACTGGGGCCGCTCCACACCCGCCTGGCGACATGCAACGCGCCTCAAGGCCCTAGCCCTACCGACCTTTGCGCCACGCCTACTGCACCAACTCGGGCAATCGTCCTACGCGCTGTTTCTGGTGCACTTCCCCGTGCTGATGCTAGGCAATGCCCTGTTTACCAAACTGGCCCTGAACGGCCCGGTTGCCGCAGCCAGCACGCTACTAGCCTGCTGGGTTACCAGTGTGGCACTGGCGCAAGCGTTTGAGCGTTGGGTGGAAGCGCCGCTGGCACGCTATTGAACACTTCGAAAATCGAAATCCTGGCGCTTGGCTTGTGTACGCCTGGGCACTTGGGGTAAGTGGCTCCGCGAATGTCCCCCGGCCTTCGGCCTCCTCCTTGATTTCGCTACGCCACTCACCCCAAGCGCCCAGGCAACGAGCATGGTGGGTTGGCGGCGGTGGCACACTCGCCCAGCTCGCAGGATCAGGTCGGTGGTAATTGCAGTACGTGTATGTGTTTTATTTTGTCCGGACATGGCTTAAAACACCAAAAAAATGCAAAAAACCGAAAAATTTAGACCTGATCAAAATTCCAAACGCTCTGGAAATGGTTTT
>JANPNG010000118.1:0-2066 GCA_031427355.1 Hylemonella sp. | reverse complement strand
TGACTTACCTGCATGACGGGGCGCTGCTACTTAAAGTGGTTGACCCGGCAGGCGATGCGGTTGGCCCGCTGGTTTTCGCCAAGGTCGAACGCGGCATTGGCCTGCAATTTGCAGGCCGCCGCATGCTGGTTGAAATACACCAGCACGGCGAGATTAATCATGTCTTCGCGGCGAGGGGCGCAACCCGCATCACGGTCATCGACCGACTTGCCCACGCAGGCGAAGCGCATGCAGAGACCGGCCGACTGACCGCGCCCATGCCGGGCAAGGTGGTGTCGTTCGCTGTGAAGGCTGGCGACAAGGTGACCAAGGGCCAGGCGCTCGCCGTGATGGAGGCGATGAAGATGGAGCACAGCATTGCCGCGCCCGCCGACGGCGTGGTGGCGGAGCTGCTGTATGCGCCCGGCGATCAGGTCGCCGAAGGCGCCGAGCTGTTGAAGATCACGAGCTGACGCGGTGCGTTCTTAAAGGGCCCAGCCCCAGCGACAATACGGGCTATTGATAGAAAGAGCGGTCATGAGTCTCCCCATATTCCTAACCCGGATCGTCCTACGCAATTACAAGAGCATAGGCAATTGCGATGTTCGACTGGGGTCACTCACTTTTTTGGTGGGAGCCAATGGTTCGGGCAAGAGTAATTTTCTGGACGCTTTGCATTTTGTGAAGGACGCGCTGACTGGATCTTTGGACAACGCATTGAACGAGCGAGGAGGCCTGCCCGAGGTCCGGCGGCGATCTAGTGGCCATCCCAATCATTTTGGTGTGCGACTTGAGTTTTTGCTGCCGGAAGGTCAGAGTGGCTATTACGCGTTCAATATCGGCTCCTTGCGAGGGCGGGGCTACGAAGTCCAGACTGAAAAATGCGTCATCGGTGCTGTAGGGAAGGGGCCATTTTTTCACGTCGAGCGCGGCCGGCTCATGGCTACTAGCGAGCCCACTTTCCCAGCCGTCACCTCTGACCGATTGGCGCTAGTCAGCGTGTCCGGCATGGCGGTGTTCAGGCCGGTGTTCGACGCACTGAGTGCGATGGGGTTTTATAACCTGAATCCTAAGCTGATGCGTGACCCGCAGAGGCCACAGGATGGACGTCTACTCAAGTCCGCTGGAGAAAATATTGTCAGCGTCGTGGGACATCTGGAGCGTGTGGCGCCTGAAAAATTGACCTTGATTCAAGAGTACTTGCAAACCGTAGTTCCTATGGTGCACGGCGTTGAGCGCAAGCAAATTGGTTCTTTGGAAACATTGGAGTTTCGGCAAGACATGGCGGGCTCCAAACATCCCTGGAAGTTTCCAGCGCAAAACATGTCAGACGGCACGCTGCGTGCGTTGGGTGTGTTGACCGCGCTTTTTCAGGGTAACCGCGATGCGAGTCCACTGTTGATCGGTATTGAAGAGCCGGAAACGGCCTTGCATCCTGCCGCGAGCGCTGCGCTGCGTGCAGCATTGTCCAAAGCCTCCGAACACACCCAAGTCATTGTGACCAGCCACAGCCCTGATTTGTTGGATGACCGAACCATTTCTCCTGATAGCTTTCTGGCTGTCGTGTCTGAGGCGGGGGAAACAAAAATTGGACCCTTGGACGAGGCCTCACGATCAGTCATGCGAGATCATTTGTTTTCGCCGGGAGAGTTGCTCAGGCTGAATCAGCTTGCCCCTGACCGGGCGAATCTGGAGATGCAAAATCAGCGTCAATCGGATCTTTTTGGGGATACTGGGCAATGACCGCTGTCGCATCCATCGTGGAGGGCGATGGCGAGGTGGCCGCGTTACCGGTCCTGTTGCGGCGCTTGGGGGAATGGCGCACGCCAGAGGTGGTGGCGCATGTGTTACCGCCCATTCGAGTCTATAAAGACCGATTTCTGAACCGTGCTGAGGAATTTAGTCGTCACCTGAAACTGGCGGCAGCCAAGTGTGGTGATGCTGGTTGGATTTTGATTTTGTTAGACGCTGATGATGATTGTCCGGCGGTTAAAGGTGCGGAGATTCTTGGTAAAGCGAAAACCGTTGTGCCTCACAGGCGTGTAGGCGTGGTGTTGGCGAATCGGGAATACGAAGCATGGTTTATC
>JANPNG010000117.1:0-5902 GCA_031427355.1 Hylemonella sp. | reverse complement strand
CATGAGCAATATGCGCCACTGGGATGAGCCGGTGAAACGTTACATCGACGAGTGCCTGCAAGGCGCAGAAGGCCCACGCGGCAAGAATTTCAACATGCGCTGGATCGCCAGCATGGTGGCCGACGTGCACCGCATCCTCACACGCGGCGGCGTCTTCATGTACCCCTGGGACAAGCGCGAGCCGAACAAACCCGGCAAGCTGCGCCTGATGTACGAGGCCAACCCCATGAGCTGGCTGATCGAGCAAGCCGGTGGTGCCGCCACCAACGGCCAGCAGCGCATCATGGACATTCAACCCACGCAACTGCACCAACGCGTGAGCGTCATCCTCGGCTCCAAAAACGAAGTTGAGCGGATCACCGCCTATCACGCCAAGGTATAATTTGAGACTTAGCCGGTGTAGCTCAGTCGGTAGAGCAGCTCATTCGTAATGAGAAGGTCGGGTGTTCGATTCATCTCTCCGGCACCAATAAATAAAGGGACAGGCGGCTAGCGTCTGTCCCTTTATCTTTGGGCTTTTGGGAAATTTCGCCATGAACATTCATCAAGTCTCCGTCTCCTATCAGCCCGATCAAGACCGGATTCTGGTTCGAATCAACACGCAGACCGGTGAAGCCTTGCAGTTATGGCTCACCCGCCGGTTGATAGTCAATCTGCTGCCAGGGCTGAATCAGGCGGTCACTGGGGTCGTGAGCAACAGCTTGCAACTGGCCAGTCAGGATGAGCAAGACAAGCAGATGCTGATGGAGTTCAAAAAGCAGGAGTCCGTCTCTCAAGCGGATTTCAAAACACCGTTCAAGCCCGAAGCGGCCTCGTTTCCCGTCGGTCAGGTCCCGCTCTTGGTCACGCATATGCAAATGAGCCCAATGGGCACAGACGCGCTGATGTTCAAATTTGAAGAGAAATTGAGCGATCAATCCACTCCACGCGGGCTTCAGATCACACTGCCCCCCCAAATGTTGCTCAGCTTTATCCACCTGCTGGAGACTGCGGTCAAAGCTTCTGAATGGGGCATCTTGCCAGAACTCAGGCAGCAGAATTCGACGAATGAATCTGCCCTGGAGGCATTCAATCCATCTGACTCGCCGCGCTACTTGAACTAGCCCGTGTGAATCGGCCTGCTCACTCAGCCAAGGTGGCCAACACCTTGTCAATGCGGCGGCTGTCCAGGTCCACCACCTCAAACACCCAGTCCGCGCACTCCACGCGTTCGCCCACGGCGGGCAGGTGGCCGCTGACCGATTGCAACAAGCCAGCCACGGTGTTGTAGCGGCCCCGGTCTTCGTCGGGCAAGTCCCGAATCGCTAGGCGGGTTTTGAGTTCGCTGATAGGCATCAGGCCATCGAGCAGCCAGGATCCGTCTTCGCGCTGGGTCGCCCAGGCGTCCACCTGCGCCACGGGTTGCAGCTCACCCGTGATGGCTTCAAACAGGTCCCCAGGCGTGACCAACCCCTGCACCACGCCATATTCGTCCACCACAAACACCAGGCGCCCGGAGCGCGCGCGAAATTGCTCAAGCAACTCCATGCCCGAGAGCGTCTCCGGCACAAAATTAGCGGGCTGGACATGGGCCTCAATGCTCCCTGAGTGATTCGCCCCAAGCTCTAGTAATTTACCCACGCTGATGAGACCCACCACGTGCTCCATGGAGCCGCGACACACCGGGTACCAGGAATGCGCGCCTCTTTCACCCGCCACACCCACGATCTGCAAACACGCACTCACGTTGAGCGATGCCTCTAGCCACGCCACATCCGTCAACGGCACCATCAGGGATGTCAATGGCCGCTCGTCGAGTTGAAACACGTTTTGCACCATCTGGTGCTCGTGCTGTTCGATCACCCCAGCGTCAACGCCCTCCACCAGGTTGGCACTGATTTCTTCTTCCGTCATGGTGCGTGTGGCCGTGGTGTCAATGCGCAACAAGCGCAGCGTGCCTTGCGTGGTGGCGGACAGGAGCTTGACAAAGGGCTTGGCGGCTGTGGCCAGCCAGAGCATGGGACGCGACACCCAGCGGGCCACCAATTCAGGGTGGAGTTGTCCAATGCGCTTGGGCACCAGTTCACCAAAAATAATGGTGGTGAAGGTGATAAGCGTCACCACCAAGGCGGTGGCAGAAATCGCGGCAGCACCTTCGGACACGCCCCAGCCCATGAACCAGCGTGCCACGCCGTCGCTGAACGCCGCCTCGCCCACGATGCCGTTGAGCACCCCAATCGAGGTGATGCCGACCTGTACCGTCGAGAGGAATTGATTCGGATTGCCCAGCAAAGTGAGCGCCGCCTGCGCACCCTTGTCGCCCTCATCGGCCATGCTGGTGAGCCGCCCCTTGCGACTGGCCGCCAAAGCCAGCTCCGACATGGCGAACACGCCGTTGAGCAGGGTCAGAAAAACAATCAGTAAAAATTCCATGAATCACAAGCGAGAATAATCACCATGGCACTTTACTTGATTGGCGACATCCAGGGCTGCGACGACGCCTTGCAACGGCTGCTGGACAAAATTTCTTTTTCTCCGAGCCGCGACACCCTCTACCTGCTGGGCGACCTGGTGAACCGGGGGCCGGATCCTTTGGCAGTGTTGCGTCGTCTGAAGGGCTTGGGCGCTTCAGCGCATTGCCTGCTGGGCAACCATGATCTGCACCTGTTGGCTGTGGCCCATGGCGTGCGGCCCGCGCATCAGCACGACACGCTGGACGGCATCTTGAACGCGGCTGACCGCCCCGACCTACTGGCCTGGCTGTGCCAGCAGCGCTTGGCAATCTTCGACAACTTCCGGGGTGAAGACATATTAATGGTTCACGCTGGCGTATTACCTGCGTGGACAGCTACAGAAACAATAGCACTAGCCAATGAAATAGAGAGCGTGTTGCGTGGCCCCGATCTGGCTGATTTCTTGCACCACATGTACGGCAATGCGCCCGCGGCCTGGGATGAGTCACTGCGTGGCGCGGATCGCCTGCGGGTGATCATCAACGCCCTCACACGCTTGCGCTTTTGCACGCCCGAGGGTCAGATGGAGTTCAACCATCACGGGGGGGTAGAGACGGCACCGCCGGGGTACCTACCCTGGTTTGACGCGCCGGGGCGGCGCACGGCCGATGTCACGGTTGCGTTTGGCCATTGGTCGCGGCTGGGCTGGTTGGAGCATCCCCACCTACTGGCGCTGGACACGGGTTGTGTATGGGGCGGGCACTTAAGCGCCATCCGCCTGGACGATTCTGTGCCGAATCGCCCGCACCACCTGATTCAGGTCAAGTGCTCGACGCCGTGAACAAGGCAGCCACTTTGCGTTTGGATTTGATATTGGCCGACAGGCTGCGGCCACCAGCGCGTTGCGTTGCCTCCCAGGTGGGTTTGACGTCCTCGGTGACGGCAACACTCGCCTCATAGGGTTTGTCAAAAAACGGATCGCGCGCGGCTTGCATTGGGCGGGCGTAGTCACGCGGGGAGGCGCGCTCACGGCGCACCGTCTCTTCGCGCTCAGGCGCGTACATGCGCCGACCATCGTTGATGCGGCCCTGCTTGTGGATGTCGGGCTGGTCTTCGTCAAACTCAACCGCTTCCAACTCGATCTTGGTCTTGATGAGTTTTTCAATGTCACTCACCAGCCGGGCATCCTTGGCCGAGACAAAGCTCACCGCCAGGCCGGAAGCGCCTGCGCGACCGGTGCGGCCAATGCGGTGCACATAGTCTTCGGCGTTGAAGGGCACGTCAAAGTTGAAGACGGCGGGCACGTCTTTGATGTCCAGGCCGCGCGCGGCCACATCGGTACACACCAGAAGATCGACCTCACCTTTTTTGAAGGACTCCAGCGCTTTGAGCCGCTCGTCCTGGCTCTTGTCGCCATGCAGCGCCGTGGTCTTGAGGCCTTCACGCTCCAGCGAACGGGCCAAGCGGGCGCAGCCGAGCTTGCTGTTCACAAACACAAAGGCCTGCTTCATGCCGCGTGACTTCAAAATCTGGTGCAGAGCGCGGCGCTTGTCGTCTTCGGGCACGCTGTAAAAATGCTGCTCCACGGTGGAGGCGGTGGCGTTGGAGCGCGCCACTTCAATCGTCACCGGGTCTTGCAGGTAGCTGCTGGCCAAGCGCTTGATTTCGGACGAGAAGGTGGCGCTGAACAAGAGCGTAGTGCGCTGCTTGTGCAGGTAGCTCAGAATGCGCTGCAGGTCGGGGAGGAAGCCGATGTCGAGCATGCGGTCGGCCTCGTCCAGCACCACGTACTCCACCTGGTTGAGCACGGCGTTTTTAGCTTCGATATGGTCGAGCAGACGGCCCGGCGTGGCCACCAGGACTTCAACGCCTTTTTTCAGCTCATAAATCGCGCCGTGGTCAAACGCGCCGGTCACGGCAACGCGTGGCCCGACCGGCGGAATGACGATCACATCGCCGAGCAGCATTTCTACAGCGTGGGCGACGACGACAAGCGCCACGCGCTGCACCAGATCCTCAAATCACGCGGCATGAAGCAGGCCTTTGTTTTTGTGAACAGCAAGCTCGGCTGCGCCCGGCTGGCGCGCTCTTTGGAGCGTGAAGGCCTGAAAACCACCGCACTGCACGGCGACAAGAGCCAGGACGAGCGGTTGAAGGCGCTCGAAGCCTTCAAAACCGGCGAAGTCGATTTGCTGGTGTGCACCGATGTGGCCGCCCGCGGCCTGGACATCAAGGACGTGCCCGCCGTGTTCAATTTTGACGTGCCCTTCAATGCTGAAGACTATGTGCACCGCATAGGCCGCACGGGCCGTGCGGGCGCGTCAGGCCTGGCCGTGAGTTTTGTCGCCAGCAGCGACCAGCGTCTGGTGGCGGACATTGAAAAACTCATCAAAACCAAAATCGACCTGGAGCCGATGGAGTTTGACGAGGACCAGCCGCGCACTGCCGAGAAGTTTGGTGCGCAGGGCCGCATGAACGATGGCCGCCGCATGTACCGGGAGCCGGGAGATGACGCCGCCTCTGGCCAGCGCCAAGAAGGCAGCGCACCGTTCGAGCGGCCACCCCGCCCCGAGCGTCAGGAACGCCGTGAATATGCCCCTCGCCGCAGTGCCCAGGTGCCACGCGACCCGTTTTTTGACCTGCCCTACGAGGCCACCAATGCCGAAGCCCAGCCCGCCTGGGAAGCCGCCGCCAAAGCCAATCCGGGCAGAGGCAGTGTGTCGGCTAACATCAAGCCGCGCAAAAAAGTCGCTGCGCTGTTCAAAACCAGCCCCGAGGCGAGCGCCAGCTGACCCTGCCCAGTCAGCGTGTCAAACGCTGGCTGTTTTTGGCCTACACCGGCACGCGTGTTGGCCCTTCGCGGCCCCCGAGGCTGCCTTTCGTATCATGCTGAAATGAGCGCATCTCCCCCACCCGCATCGGACAAACTGACACCGCCGATCATCACGCCGCTGTCTGCGTACCCGCTGCTGGCCCGGCTGCAGCGCATTTTTCGACCACTTTACCGCCCGATCTGGCGCGCCGTGACGCAGTGGATCGACGCCGACGGGCTGCGCATGAGCGCGGCCATGTCCTTCTACGGTATTTTGAGTCTCGCGCCCTTGCTGGTGCTGCTGGTGGCGGTGCTGGGCTGGTGGCTGGACCGCACCTATGTTGAAACCAGCCTGATTGACCAGATCCGCAGTGTGGTCGGCGCCCAAGGGGCGCAGGTGGTTCAGCAGGCGCTGTCAAGTGCTCAGGAGCCGTCTGAAGGAATCACGGCGTCATTGTTTGCCTTTGGCTTGCTGCTCTCGGGCGCGACCGGCGTTTTTGCCGAGTTGCAGGATGCGTTTGAACGCCTGTGGCGCCAGGGCAGCGGGCAGCCGCCCAAACAAAAGTGGTGGCACGGCGCATCGCTGCGTTTGCGCGGCGTGGCCTACATCCTCGCTTTCGGATTTTTGCTGCTGGTTTCCCTGGTCATCTCGACGTTT